>NZ_CACSIH010000171.1:0-30758 GCF_902705805.1 Alteromonas alvinellae
GGCGAAGGCGCAAGCGGAAGATGAAGCGCGCGCAAAGGCAGAAGCTGAAGCGCAGGCAAAAGCCAAAGCCGAAGAAAAGCCGAAAGAGAAAAAGTCGTTATTCGCACGTTTAAAAGAAAGCCTATCTCGTACAAAAGAGAACTTAGGTAGCGGCATAGTAAGCCTGTTTAAAGGCAAAACCATTGATGATGAGCTCTATGAAGACCTTGAAACGCAGCTGTTAGTCGCTGACGTGGGTATGGACACTACGCAAAAAATCATCGATCACCTAACCGATAGTGCTTCTCGAAAAGATTTAAAAGATGCCGAAGCCTTGCTGGAGATCATGAAGCAGCAAATGTCGGGAATGTTGTCTCAAGTGAATCAGCCTCTGTCAGAAGTGATGCAGGCCCATGATTCAAGTGAAGGTCCGTTCGTTATCTTAATGGTTGGCGTAAATGGCGTAGGTAAAACCACGACTATTGGTAAGCTAGCTAAGCAGTTCCAGCAAGAAGGTAAGAAAGTGATGCTTGCTGCGGGTGATACCTTTAGAGCGGCGGCGGTTGAACAGCTTCAAGTATGGGGCGAACGCAACGATATTCCTGTAATTGCACAGCACACCGGCGCTGACAGTGCGTCTGTACTTTACGATGCACTAGAAGCAGCGAAGTCGCGCGGCACAGATATCCTTATTGCCGACACGGCAGGGCGCTTGCAAAATAAGAACAACTTGATGGAAGAGCTTAAGAAAGTGGTTCGCGTAATGAAGAAAATTAATCCGAATGCGCCTCACGAAGTTATGCTTACATTGGATGCAGGTACAGGTCAAAACGCCATTAGCCAAGCCAAATTGTTTAATGAAGCCGTGGGCTTAACAGGCATCACACTAACCAAGTTAGACGGCACAGCGAAAGGCGGTGTTATATTCTCTATTGCTGATAAGTTCAAAATTCCTATAAGGTATATAGGTGTTGGCGAAAGCATTGATGATTTACGCCAGTTTGACGGACAAGAATTTATTGATGCGTTGTTTAGCGAAATGGACACACCTGAAAGCTAAAACCAGCAAAGCGGTAGGGAAAAATAATGATAAAGTTTGAGCAGGTAAGCAAAACCTATCCGGGCGGACAACGTGCGCTAAGCAAGGTGAATTTTCATATTGCGCCGGGTGAAATGGCCTTTTTAACAGGGCATTCTGGCGCAGGGAAAAGTACCCTGCTTAAACTTATCAGTATTATGGAGCGCCCAACCGTGGGGCGGGTTCTTATTAATGGACACGACCTTAACACTATTACCCGTCGAGATATTGCCTATATACGCCGCGATATCGGCATGATCTTCCAAAGTCACCAGCTGCTGATGGACAAGTCGGTTTTTGACAACGTGGCGTTACCGCTAGTTATTGAGGGTTACACCCACAAAGAAATCCGCAAGCGCGTAGAAGCTGCGCTTGAAATGGTAGGGCTAAGAGACAAAGCACGTTGCCTGCCTATTACGTTGTCTGGTGGTGAGCAGCAGCGAGTGGGGATCGCGCGAGCAGTAGTAAATAAACCCCCGTTACTGCTGGCAGACGAACCGACCGGTAACCTCGACCCCAAGCTTTCCATGGAAATCATTCGCTTGTTTGAAGACTTCAATCAAGCGGGCGTGTCAGTACTTATTGCAACCCATGATTTAGGGCTGATTGCTCGTATGCGGTATCGCACGCTGACGCTCAAAAATGGTCAAATGATCACCGATGGCCTTACTGATGATCTTGATGGCACAAGTTCAGCCAGCAGTGAAGGAGCCTGGTCATGAGTATGTTGTTTAAAGGGCGTGCAGAAGGGGCGTCTTCTGCCAAAGTGGGCTTTATCCAATCTATTGTGATGTTCTTTGTCAGCCATGTGCGCCAAGCGCTGGCAAGTCTTGGAGAGCTGTGGCGTCAGCCGCTGGCATCTTTAATGACTATTGGGGTACTAGGCCTGAGTATTACGCTACCTAGTACGCTTTATATCATGGTGAAAAATACTGAGAAAATTACAGCAGGCTGGGATCAGGCGTCAGAAATATCTCTGTTTTTAAAGCCAGATATCAACGCGGCAAGTTCGCAACAGCTGGTGGCACGATTAAATAGCTGGTCTGAAATAGACAGCGTTGTTTATATTCCAGCGGATGATGCGCTTAAAGAATTTCAGCACTTGTCAGGATTGGGCGATGCCATCGCCTATCTAGAGAAAAACCCACTGCCTGATGTAGTGCTAGTAACGCCAAACGAAAAACACGCGTCGCCGACGGCAGCCAAAGCACTGCTAGATAAACTGCGACAGCAGCGTGAAGTTGATATAGGTAAACTTGATATCGAATGGTTAGAGCGTTTATATGCCGTTATCGATATTGCAAGAGACTTGGTTACGCTAATAGGGTTGCTACTTTTCATCGCCGTTGTATTAATTATTGGTAACACCATTCGTTTGAATATTTTGAACAAGTACGACGAAATCGTAGTGATGAAGCTGGTTGGCGCAACCGATGCGTTTATCCATCGCCCGTTTTTATATACAGGGTTCTGGTATGGCCTATTGGGCGGACTAATGGCGTGGTTTGCCGTTATTATCATACTATGGTGGATGGATAGCAGCATCACTACGTTTGCCGCTATGTATCAGAAGGATTTCAACATTACCGGATTAACCGGTTCTGCATTGCTGACAATGCTGGGACTATCTGTGCTGCTTGGTTTACTGGGCTCACTTATCTCTGTGCAGCGTCACGTGAGAGAGATAGAGCCTCAATAAGTATCGCAAGCCCAAAGCTCGCATTAAGCGTGCCAGCGGTTAAGCGATAGCACGCGGGTAGTGTGATGAAATAGCGCTGCGTACGCCGTTACCCCATATAATCGCTTGGTTATACAGCATATGCAGTTGCTTTTGGTCAATATCTAGCATCTTGGCTTGTTTTATCACGTTCATCCACAGTGCACTTTCGAATGCGCGGACAAGGGTCATATAGTTGTTCATTTCGAGGTTTTTACCTAATAATGCGTCGTTGACTTCATCAGACAGCGGCAGTTGTTTCACTATGTCAGTCATAGACTGGTCAAGCAATCCCTCAAGTAACGAGAATAGACCCACTAAAAATGATATTGGCGGGTTGTTTTTGATGCCTCTTCGCTCGGCAAGTAAGTCAAAGAACTTGGCGCGCACAAGCGACATATGAATGATTTCAAGAGGCTTCTCGTCGCCTAAGTTGGTTAAACTTAGCAACGCGATAAATTTCTTAATCTCAACTTCACCCATGTAATTGAGTGCGTGCTTAAGTGACGTGATCTTGTAGCGTTTATTGATTGTGGGGTTGTTTATGAATTTTAATAACAAGAAGCTCAGCGTAGCATCGCGTTCGATAATTTGGCTAATGCGCTCAATGTTAAAATTACTACTAGAACTTTCACCCATCAAATCTACAATATTCATTTTAGAGGCAGGAAGCTGCTTCAGTATTCGTACTTCAGGCTGAGAAAAGAAATAACCCTGGAAAAAGTCAAAGCCCAGGTCTACACAAGTAGTGAAGCTGTCTTGCGTATCAACCTGTTCGGCAACTAGCTGAACATTTGCATCGTGATAGCGAGGAATATGTTTTTCGATTGTTTCAAAGCGTGTTTTGGTGACGTCTACTTTTACGATATCGATAAGCGGGAATATATCGTGTTTTGAACCCACCATCATAGGGTCGTCAATAGCGAGCTTAAACCCAAGTTGTTTTATGTGCTGACAAGCTTCGAATAGACCGCTTATATTATCCGTTGGGTCAGCTAGTTCAACAACAATCGATTCAGGGTTAAGTGACGTTGGGAAACGAGAAATAATTGTGTCGGAAGAAAACGTAATAAACGATGTTTTCTCCCCGCTGATATCATCTAATCCTAATGGATGAAAATGTTCAGAAATATATTTCGCTTTTTCTTCACTGTGCTCTGGGTAGGCGCCAGACTTACCGTCTCGAAATAATAGTTCATAGGCAAATACACTTTTGCTTTTGTCTAAAATAGGCTGACGAGCTATGAACGCGAACATAATCTATTCCTAAGGCAACATGGTTTAACGACGTTTTTATTGGTATTTGATGGGCTTAGGTAATTGTAAGCCTAAACCCTAGTCTATGATAGGTAGGCGTTCCCTAACAAGAATTCAATGATAAATTTACCAAGATGCAGTGTGGATGCATTGGCTATTCATCTTTCAATGCCGAGCTATGAATGTGTTTTGCCCACTTAATAGCTTCGTTGTAATAGCTGTGCAATATGCTTTGCTTTATATCGTATTTATTAGCAAACTGTTGAATACCCGCCCATTTTGCTCGCTCAAAATATTGAACTAGCGTTAGACAATTACGCAAAATGCCCGGTGTGCCACAAAGCGCGTTCTTTACATCATCACTGATAGGCACTTTACTCACCAAATCGTCAATGCGCTGCTCCATCATTGCATCGAGCAGAGACAGTAGCCCAGTAAGAAAGCCTTTTAGCGGGTTATCTGAGTCTTTAAGTTGAGTAAATACCAATTCACAAAACTTTGCACGAACCAGCGCCATTTGCATGAGCTCACTAGGCTGACCATCGCTTAGGTTGGCAAGAGCGAGTAGAGAAATAAATTTCTTCACCTCTACTTCACCCATAAAGGTTAAAGCATGTTTTAGTGACGTTATCTTATGGCGCTTATTAACCATAGGGTTATTAATAAAGCGCAGTAGTAAATAGGTTAGCGAAGGGTCTCTTTCAATGATTCTGTTGACCTCATCGAAATTCAGTTTTGCTTGGCTACTTAAAGTGAGCAGTTCCATCATGGTTAAGCTGCTTGGGCCTAATTTCCTATGCCTTACAATTTCCGGTTTAGCAAGGAAGTAACCTTGGAAGTAGTCGAAGCCCATATTTTTGAATTTATTAAATTCATCATAGGTTTCAATTTTTTCAGCAACCAGCTTAATTTTATATGATTTAAATCGCTCAACTAAAGCAGGGATCTTATCGTGAGGAATTTCGGTAATATCAATTTTTACTACGCTGGTAAAAGGGATAAAAGCTTCCCATTTCCCTTTCATGTCATAGTCGTCTAGCGCTATTGGGTATCCAAGGCCGCGAATATGCTTACACGCTGCGACTAGAGCGTCATCTACATCAACCGTTTCAACAATCTCAATAACCACTTTGTCAGCATCTAGTGAAGTAGGAAAGCGGAACATCAGGGTATCACGATGAAAATTGATAAAAGCTTTTTTATCGCCAGTAATTTCCTCGATACCCAAGCTTAGGTGAGTAGATGTCAGTATTTTCGAGGTTGCTTCATCGGGAGGGATATTAGGGAAGCAGTTCTCCTCGCCAACGCGAAAAAGTAACTCGTAAGCGTAAACTTCTCGGCTTACATCAAATATGGGCTGTCTAGCGACGTAAGCAAACATGGAGTTCCTCTCTGCTTTACTTGCCTTACTCCTTTCCTTAAGAATTTCCCTTCCAGTCTTTAATTGTTCTTGTCTGGAAAATGCTATGCAGCGGTCGTAGTGCAAAATCGATTAATTCAATCTAATATTTTCAATTTCCAGAGAGAAAAGCAAGGTATAATATAATCATGTGTTCTTCGAGCCGTTAATAGCTGTTGAGGTTTCAAATTACGTTGAAATTGGGAAGGCACTAACCATCCATTATTGAATGGTAGCGAACAATCGATATTCGTTTAAATTCATATCAGTGAGATTAGCTTTCCCACTCAGGCATGTAATTAAAGTATAATACTTTCGTGGTTGAATGACTGATCGAAAGCTTGTAAAGGCTGTCAGTCTATAAAGATGTATAGCGGATTGGTAGGTGAAGCGCAAAGCACAAACATTCGATTTGGCTGGCCCAATACATCACCTAGCATACGTAAACGACGCTGAATTAGTAAAGTTGAACTTTTTTTCTTAATTTAGGTCTTGATATTGTAGAAATAGTCACTATACCTACATATCGGTTAGACTTCATATCTTAATTAGGTCTCGCGCAGCTTCGGTTACTTTGCTAATATGAAGCGGCAATAAATGAGGTGAACAATGAGCAACAATTTGCAATCTATGGCCCTGTCAGTGCCACACAGCGGTAGCATTGAAGGCTACATCCAAGCTGTAAGCAGCATTGATATGCTTAGCGCTGAGGAAGAGCGCGAGTTGGCAGTGCGCCTTCGCGAAGACGAAGACTTACAAGCCGCTCGTAAGCTAGTAATGTCACACCTTCGTTTTGTAGTGCACATTGCAAAATCTTACTCAGGTTATGGCTTACCACAAGCCGACTTAATTCAAGAAGGTAACATTGGTCTGATGAAAGCCGTTAAGCGTTTCGACCCAACCGTGGGCGTGCGTTTGGTTTCTTTCGCGGTACATTGGATCAAAGCAGAAATTCATGAGTTTGTACTCAAAAACTGGCGAATAGTGAAAGTTGCGACAACCAAAGCGCAGCGCAAACTGTTCTTTAACCTTCGTAAGGCGAAAAAGCGTCTTGGTTGGTTCACGCACGACGAAGTACAAACTGTAGCGAACGAACTGGGCGTGAGTACAAAAGAAGTGCTTCAAATGGAAGCGCGTATGAGCTCTCAAGACCAAGCGTTCGATTTAACGGCTGACGAAGATGAAACGGGTAATTTCGCGCCAGTTCAGTATTTAGAAGATAAATCTTCAGACGTTGAAACTGACGTAATTAATAATGACTGGGATACCGCTGCTAGCAAGCGCTTATACTCAGCGATTAAAACGCTAGATGAGCGTAGCCAAGATATCATCGAAACCCGTTGGTTAGCAGACAACAAGATTACTTTGCAAGACCTAGCTGATAAATATCAGGTTTCTGCAGAGCGAGTTCGTCAAATTGAAAAGAACGCGATGAAAAAGCTTCAAGCAGCTATGGTCGCTTAGTGCACCCAGCATATAGCTTACAACTAGCTCAATTTTACTAAAAGCGCCTTAATGGCGCTTTTTTTATGATTGTTTTTTGCTTTTGGTGACGGCGTGTACGAAATAGTGATGCTTGGGCTTAATTCATCGACGAAACGGTCATGTGCTTATCAGAATACAGGACCATGCACATTTGAGGTGAGGCGTTAAACCATAACGCTACTCTTCTTCGTTTTTAGAAGGGGGAAGCACGTAGAATACACCTTCAAATTCTGCAACTGGAGTGTCGCCATCCAAAATTGCTACGCTTAATTCAAAACGCGCTTTGTTGTCGTTTTCTAGCGGTTTAAATTTACCAGACAAGGTCTCAATATTGCAGATTGCCCTCGGCTTCATCGTGATGGGCTTATGATAATGAATATCGCCATCGCCCAATACAATGTCACCGTCTAATCCACGCTCTTTTAGCTGAAGGTAAATCATGCCCCAGCCTGTTAATGTGGCTAAAGAGAAAATACTGCCCGCAAACATAGTGCCGTGAATATTAATATTCTTATTCAAAGAAGCACGTGTTTCTAGTGTGCGCCCTGTGTATTGGTAAAGCTTTATTCCCATATGCTCGGTGATGGGAATGGTCTCAGACCACGTTTCCTGTAGCGATTTGCACCATTTAGGGTGTAGCACTAAGGTATTGCTATCAGTAAACTTCTTAACCATTTGCTGACGCTTGAGCATACCAAGCTCGTTGGGGGCTTCACGCTCAACTTCAAAGCCACATGCGCTAAAAAAGTCGATAGATATTTCGCGACTGTTAGTTACGGCGCGCTCGGCACCCAAGTCTTTGGCTACGTTTTCAAGTGCAGCCATAATCATTTGGCCTAAACCTTTACGCTGGTGCCCTGGATGCACGGCAATATGCCGAATTTGTGCTTCTTCCGCGGTGTTTAAATGCACACGGCCACAAGCTACAATTTCGCCATTTCTGTTAGTAATAATACGGTGCTCTGCGACTTGCTCATATTCGTCTTTTTCAGAGCCTGGAGGGAAATTCCATGGCTGGCGTAAGTGTTCCCACCGAAAATGAAAATAGGCTTCAAACTCGGCATCGCTTTTTGGTGTGACTACCTTGTACACAATAAACCAGCCTTCTTAAATGAATGAACGAGTATTTAAACGTAAGAACACATAAGGCACAAGCTTAATTATGTAAGCAAGTTTGGAATGCTGACTAAGCGTACGATTTCCCCCCCGCTAAACACTAAATTGAAAGGTAACGGGGCCGTCATTGATTAGGCCAACTTGCATGTCGGCACCGAACTCACCTGTGGCTACTTTCATGCCTTTATTTTTAAGCGCTTGCACAAACTTTTCATAAATAGCTTGGCCATGTTCTGGCGATGCGCCGCGAGAAAATCCGGGGCGATTACCTTTTTGGGTATCTGCGACTAGAGTGAACTGGGAAACCACCAATATCTCTCCATCGACTTGTTCAATATTTAAATTCATTTTTCCATCTTTATCGCTAAACATACGATACCGACAGAGTTTATTCGCCAGTTTTTCTATTTCCGCTTCGCTGTCTTTTTTCTCAACACCCAAAAGTACAAGCATGCCTTGACCAATTTCGCCAATAATATTGCCGTCAACGGTGACATTGGCTTCTGATACTCGTTGGATAAGTCCTATCACTTAGATGACTCCTGAATAAAACGTGACATGTCGCGAGTGGCACGGCAAAGTGCGTAACCTATGCTGGGTTCAGATGTACTATGCCCAGCATCGGGTATAATTTGTAACTGACTCTGAGGCCATGCTTTGTGAAGGGTTTCAGCGGCTTCAGTTTTACAAATCATATCGTAGCGACCATGGATGATAGTCCCCGGAATATGGCTTATTTTTCCAATGTTATCAAGAATATAGTTTTCATCTAAAAAGCATTGGTTAGATAGGAAATGGCACTCTAGAGTTGCAAGGCAAGTGACCAGTTGCATAGGGTAATTAGCTGTAGAGTCTCCCACGCCTGGCGGTAAACTAACACGCGATAACCGCTCTTCCCACTGGTACCAGCGCTTTAACGCTGCGTGACGTAATACATCGTTGCTCGAACGTACCATTGCGCTATAAAAACGGCAGACTGCGCTGGAAGTGATTGGTGTTGGCACATCCTTAGTGAATTTACGGTAGTACTCGGGAAATAACTGAGCTGCACAGCCATTTGGCGATAAAAACCAATCCCTGTCTTCCTGTCGGGCTAAAAATACGCCACGTAGAATGAGTCCTGTCACTCGCGGCGTGTACTTTAACGCGTAAAGCAGTGCGAGTGTTGACCCCCACGAACCGCCGAATAATAGGAATTTAGGTATTGAGAGATGTGTTCGAAGCGCTTCAATATCTTCAACATTGGACCAGGTATCGTTATTAAGTGTATCGGCAGCGGGGGTAGAACGGCCGCAGCCGCGTTGCTCATAACCTATTATTCGATATTTGTTGTTATCAAAAAAGCATTTGTAATTAGGGGGTAAGCCTGCCCCAGGGCCTCCGTGGATAAAGAGCACGGGGATACCGTTTGGATTACCACTTTGCTCGAAGTAAAGCGAATGCCCACTTCCCACTTCGATAAATCCATTTTCATAGTAGGTCACATCGGGGTAAAGTCGTTTCATTTTGTTTCTGCGCGTTGTGTGAGTGCCTGTTTTAGTTTAGTTTATTGTTATACAAACGGTTGCGTGCTGACTGCTTCAACGCTGTTTATGCTTGTAAAATAAGCGATAAATCTTAAGTATATACTATAGAACAAGTGTCATTACGTGCTAGCTAATCATATTATAGTCATAAATGCGAGGATGTTGATATGGCAGGTCAAGGATCGGGCGGTAACGTAATCGCCGCAATTTGTAACTTCTTTATTCCTGGGTTAGGTCACCTAGTCCAAGGTAGAATTTTAGGTGCATTGTTCTTTTTCGTAACCGTGGGCGTATGTTATGCCTTAGCAGCTACGGTTGTGCTTGCCATCGTCTTTTGGCCTTTAGGTGCCCTTCTGCATTTAATTTGTATTATAAGCGCAGCACGTTTTAGAGGTGGAGTAACCGCATGAAGTTAATCGCATCAGCATTTGTTGCTATGCTTGCCCTTAGTGGGTGTCAGTCTGCATATTACGCAGCATGGGAAAAGGTGGGCGTTGAAAAGCGCGATATCCTAGTAGACCGGGTTGAAAACGCAAAAGAATCGCAGGAAGACGCACAGGAGCAGTTTAATTCTGCCTTAGAGGCATTTAGTGCAGCAGTTGCGTTCGATGGCGGAGAGTTAGAAGACGTTTACAACCGCTTGAATGGTCAGTACGAAGACAGCGTTGCCGCTTCAGAAGAAGTGAGTTCACGTATTGATAAAGTGGAAAGCGTTGCCGAAGCTTTGTTTGATGAGTGGTCGGAAGAACTCGAAAAGTACGAAAACGCCACGCTCAAGCGTGATAGTGCGGCAAAGCTTCGCGAAACCAAGCGTCGTTACACTTCGTTAATGACGGCTATGCGCAAAGCGGAAAGCAAAATGCCGCCGGTGTTAAGCGCGCTTCAAGATAATGTGCTGTATTTAAAGCACAATCTAAATGCAAGCGCTATTGGCGCACTGCAGGGCGAACTTTCTACTATTGAAAACAACGTTGCCCAGCTTATGAGACAAATGAATTCGGCGATTGCTGAGTCTGATGCGTTTATTTCTTCAATGAAAAACTAGCTTTTGGGCAGAGATAGACACAAAGGGAGCCAGCGGCTCCCTTTTTTATTGTAAACTTGTAGTGCTAATTATTCTTGAGGGACTTTGCGCGGTTCGTTTTCTGCTTTTCGGTTTTCAAAAGCTTCACCTAGGCTGCAGGTAAATTCAGCACCAAACAGCACAATGATCCACGACAAGTACACCCATAAAAACAGGATGGGCACCACCGCAAGCGCGCCGTATATAAGTTCGTACGAAGGAAAGTTTGTTACATATAGCGCAAAGCCTGACTTCGTTATTTCAAAAGCGACAGTAGCTACAATCGCACCAACCAATGCGTGACGAGCAAGTACTCTTCTATTTGGCACCACCATATACAAAATGGTAAATGCAAGCATGGCAGCGCCGCTAGGTACAAGACTAAGTAAGAAAGTGCCCAGTCCAGGTGTGTATTCTTCTGTGAAAGCCGCAAGACCTGTCAAATAAGAGCTAACTACCACACTAGAACCAATGAGCATAGGACCCAAGGTGATAACCATCCAGTAGATAGCAAAGGTGTACACAATAGGCCTATCACTTTGTGTACGCCAAATTCTATTAAGGGTTTTATCTACATTTGAAATAAGCATTAGCGCAACGACCAGCAGCGACAAAATACCAATAGCGCTCATTTGCGAGGCGTTGCCCACAAAATCGGTCATGTATTTATGCACTACATCACTGGCGGTAGGAACAAAATTGCTAAATATAAAATGCTCTAGCTTGTTTCTTACCGAAGCGAAAGCAGGGAAGGCTGACATTATGGTGAAAGTCACCATGATAAATGGCACCAAAGATAACAAGGTTACATAGGCTAAGTGCCCAGCAGATATAGTAATATTGTCTTCTCTACAGCGCTTTATGAAAATGCTAAAGAGATCTCTAACCTGAGGAGTAACATTGTTATATAAGGCTTTAACCTTGTCTAAATCCACTCAATTTCTCCTGACGATACCGTGGCAACGTTGAATAGCGCGGTCTTATCTATGCACACTGGTATAAGGCATCGATAGTTCATTACATGTATATCAGATGGTAACTGCGGGCGGCCTTGGTGGCAAAGTTTAATGCAGGCTTTATACAACAAAGGCGCATTGACTGCGCCTTTTGTGTAGTGCTTCGTTAAAAAACGCAAGCAAGGTCCTGATTGTCGTATGTATTAAGCGCCTGAGCGCACGCCGAGCATGTGGCAGATGGCGTAGCTTAATTCACTACGGTTCAAAGTATAGAAATGGAAGTGTTTTACCCCTTCTTTAGCTAATACCTTTACTTGATCCATGGCAATGTTAGCACCTATCAGGTTACGGGTGGCTTGGTCGTCGGCATCAAGGCCGTCGAACATTTTGTGCAACCAGCCCGGCACATGCACGTTTGTGAACCCTGCAAATTTCACTAATGTTTGATAGTTAGTTACCGGCAAAATACCCGGAACTATATCTAAGTCGACACCCGCTGCGGCTGCACGGTCTCTAAATCGAAGGTAAACACTGGTATCGAAGAAGAATTGGGTAATCGCTTCTGTAGCGCCTGCTTCTGCCTTTCGCTTTAGGTTTAGCAAATCAAACTGTGCATTTGGCGCTTCAGGGTGCTTCTCCGGATAGGCGGCAACAGAAATATCAAAATCGGCAACGTCTTTTAGTAAGGCAACAAGATCAGAGGCGTACATCTCTGTTTTCTCTACCCCTGGCGGTAAATCGCCACGAAGCGCAACAATACGGCGAATGCCTGAATCCCAGTAGTCTTTTGCGATTTGTTTAAGCTCATCGCGGCTAGCATCAACACAGGTCAAGTGAGGAACCGCCGCTACACCGGTTTGCTGTTGAATACGCTTAACTACGTCGTGGGTTCTGTCACGTTCACCGCTATTCGCGCCGTAGGTTACCGACATGTAGCTTGGCTTTAGTGGCGCTAGGCGTTCAACCGACTTCCACAGGGTCTGTTCCATGGCTTCCGTTTTAGGCGGAAAAAATTCAAAAGATACATCAATATCACGCAGTTCCGATAGGGACTGGTTTAATGCATCGATACCTTGTGCGTAAGAAACCATGGCTTTTTCTCTCAAAAATGTATGCTTATAGACGTTTAGACGTCTAAATTAAAGAATATATGTCTAGACGTCAAGAGGTTTACACTGCTCAATTGACCTTTTCGTGAACTTGTTTAGAATTTCTCTTCATAATATAAAAAGAGTAGACCGAGTTAGTACAATGGCAGAATGGAACGGTAAATATATTCACCCCTACGCAGAGCACGGGAAAAAGAGCGAGCAGGTAAAGAAAGTCACTGTCTCTATACCTATTAATGTGCTTAAAGCACTTACTGATGAGCGTACCCGCCGCCAAATTAATAATTTGCGTCACGCCACTAATTCGGAATTGCTGTGCGAAGCGTTTTTACACGCATTTACCGGGCAACCTTTGCCTAACGATGATGACCTGCGCAAAGACAATCCTAATCGCGTGCCGGCTGAAGCTAGGCGTATTATGGAAGACATGGGCATTGACCCTAGCTTCGAAAACGATGTGTCGGAAGACGACTGATATTTAGTATTAAAGAGAAACGGCGCTTTGTTGTAAGTTATTGCTAGTTGATAACCTACAACACAGCGCCGTTTTTTATATACTTGTATTCTCTACGCGCATTTTTTAGCAAATAAAGGTTGAGCACTAGCCTCTCCATGTTTTTGCCTTATGCGCCAGAACCTTACTCTTCTGGGCTTTCAGGTACGCGTGCAACGCCAGACTCAATAGCCGCCTTAGATACCGCAGTGGCGATACGCTCGCATAAACGCGGGTCCATAGGTTTAGGAATAATGTACTCTTTGCCAAATGTCAGACTAGTACTCTTACTGGCAGCTAGTACTTCTTCTGGTACAGGTTCCTTCGTGATAGCACGAAGGGCTTCTACTGCCGCTACTTTCATTTCATCGTTTATGGCCGTTGCACGAACATCTAGTGCTCCACGGAAAATAAACGGGAAACACAGTACGTTATTAACTTGGTTAGGGTAGTCCGAACGTCCGGTAGCCATAATAAGATCTTTACGTACTTCGTGAGCAAGTTCAGGCTTTATCTCAGGGTCTGGGTTAGAACATGCAAATACAATTGGGTTTTCAGCCATCAAGGCCAGTGTTTCAGGAGGTAGAACATCCGGTCCAGACACACCAACAAAAATATCCGCACCTTCCATTACGTCTTCAAGCGTACGCTTGTCAGTATTGTTAGCAAATAGCTTTTTGTGCTCAGTTAAGTCTTCGCGACGAGTATGGATAACGCCTTTTCTGTCTAGCATATAAATACGCTCGCGCTGGGCACCACACTTAATAAGCAGTTCCATGCAAGCGACTGCTGCTGCACCGGCACCCATACACACAATTTTAGCGCTCTCTATGCTTTTACCCTGAATTTCCAGCGCATTAAGCATGCCCGCTGCAGTTACAATAGCGGTACCGTGCTGATCATCATGAAATACAGGAATTTTACAGCGCTTAATTAGCTCTTGTTCAATCTCAAAGCATTCAGGCGCTTTAATGTCTTCTAGGTTAATGCCGCCAAACGTGTCGGCGATATTCGCTACCGTATTAATGAACTCTTCGGTCGTACGATGCTTCACTTCAATGTCAATGGCATCCAGGCCAGCAAAGCGTTTAAACAGAAGGGCTTTTCCTTCCATAACAGGTTTCGATGCCAGTGGACCTAGGTTACCCAATCCTAAAATCGCGGTTCCGTTACTGATAACGGCAACTAGATTTCCTTTACCCGTGTACTTATAGGCGTTATCTGCATCTTCGGCTATTTCTCTGACCGGTTCGGCAACGCCTGGGCTATAGGCAAGAGCAAGGTCATCCACGCTATCGGCTGGCTTAGATAAATCTACGCGGATTTTTCCAGGTGTGGGTTTGGCGTGATAATCGAGTGCGCGTTGTCTAAAATCTGACATGTAAAAAGGTATCCTTAGATGTAGGGTTCATCGGTGTTTTCGTTCACGCTCTGTAGCTATTTTATTGTCGTTATAGTTATAGGTAGATAAACGTAAGCGCGTTACAACCAAGTAATGACAAAAGTGATTATAAATAGTTGTTAGCACTAGAGCTTGTTGATCTTTGTTGTACAGCAATCATCAATAGGCCCTAAGGTGGCATGTGGAAAAAGCAGATTAGGCGTTCACCTTTACTGATTTTGTTCACATACCTTAATGGATACAAGCCTCAGGTTTATGTACCCAAAAGCGCCACAAGTCTTGAAAGTCATGCATTATTCACAGAATTAATGCTCACTATCAAAGTGCCGATCGCAACTCTAACACAGCCAATCACTGTGTACATATCTGATCAGAATTCTCATATACCAATGTAGGTTAGGCATACTAATTAGACCAGTAAAATGGGGCTATAATTGCCATTCATGCTATTTATTTTGACTTGTTATAACATTCCGTAGGTCTATTGTGTGGAGGATGAAAACAAAGCTATCGAAAGGCTCTACGTTCTCATAAATGAATAGGACAGAAACCCAAATCAGGAAAAAAGAACGCAGGGAGATACCTCGTTAATTCTCCACCCAATATTTCTGATAAAATCCTGTGAAAGCCCACTCAAAATTCGCGCTGAAGGCGAGGATATGACAGAAAGAAAACTAATAACCGTGCTAACCGATGTGTGCGAAAGCGTAAAATCTACCAATAATGGATTTGTTTGGCTAACTCACGTAGGGCATTGGAGAGCGCCGCAAGTGATTGCTGTATTTAACACAGAATCGGAAAAGCAGCGGGCGTTAACTAATGGTTGGGATATAGACTTCATAAGCCAAGTGAATATTGCTTTGGCGTCAATTAAGTCAGCACCTGTTGGAATTTATTTTGATAGCGAAGAACAATGTAAAAAAGTGAGTGGCGGCAATTGGGATAGGCATTTATCTACGGTTAAAAACCTTCACTGACTTCAGGTTACGCTAAATGCTGCAAGGCTAGCTAAAAAGTTATACAGAAAGGTGAGTTACAGAGCTAGATACATTGGCTAGGTACTGGCTTCATGAAGAATATCGGCCGTAAAGTGCTGTTTGGCACACCTTGTTTGTGTGAAGCGTGAATTTTAGGCAATAAAAAAGCGCCATAAAGGCGCTTTTTTCGAACTCGATATCAGGCTTACTTTTTGCCCAATGCACCGAAACGCTTCTTGAAGCGATCAACACGACCACCGGTGTCAACGTTACGTTGCTTACCAGTGTAGAATGGGTGACATGAAGAACATACGTCTAGGTTGATGTCTTTACCAAGCGTAGAACGAATGTTCATTACGTTACCACATGAGCAAGTTGCTGTGATTTCTTCGTATTTTGGGTGGATATCTTGTTTCATTGGGTTACCTCACATAATAAGGCCGTATCGCTATACAACCCGAAGTCGCACACCATACGTTACTTAGTTCAAATGATAAGTCGTTCAAAGAACAGCCTATCGCAAAAGAGCGGCGCATAATAAAGGATGGCAAAGCCTTGATCAAGCTGTTTTTGGCCAAATGCTAAACAAGAGCGCTAGACAAGGTAGCCGTGTAAAAAGAGCCAAACAAAAAACATTCTTTTTATGCTTAACAGAAAAGTATGTTTAAATATTTGTCTTTCAAGTCTAGGCGATATGCGCTAGACGCAAAATCATGCGCTAATAGCAAAATGTGAAGCTAACTGTTAGCAGCGCAAACTACTGTAACGTATAGTTCTGCAAGTAGTTTCAGTATAATTAGTTTCAACATAAGAAGCTTAGTAAGCGCATTAAGCGCTATAACAGTCGTCAAATAAGGTAAAACGTTCGCAATGGCCTTTATCCAAGTTGCCGTGCCAGTGCCACTGCGCCAACTTTTCACATATACCTACGATAACGCACTAAGTGCGGGTGTAAGAGTGGTTGTGCCTTTCGGTCCACGCAAACTTGTGGGCGTAGTCGTTGAAACCCTACACAAACCTGAAAGCGACATTGAAAACTCCAACAAGCTAAAAGCCATTGAGTCGGTACTGGACGATAGCCCCATAATAGATGAGGTGCTGCTGAAAATGGCCCAATGGCTGTGGCAGTACTATCATCATGCGCCGGGTGAAGTGCTACACGCCATGCTGCCTGTTTTGTTGCGCAAAGGCGAGTCAGCCGCGCCAACACCTCAAGACATGCTAATGCTTACCGAAGAAGGTAGGCAAAGGGATGCAGACACGTTATCGCGGGCGCCTAAACAACAAGCCTGTTTTACTGCAATGGCCGGTGGTGCCTTATTAGCGTCCCAAGCGCGCAAGCAATATGGCGCACCTGCGGTCAAGGCGCTTGTCGAAAAGTCATTAGCAAGCATTGAAGAAGTCGCGCCTGAATTTAAGTCAGGCAGTTGGCTTGCCTCGTTATCGGTGTCTGAAAAGCCGGTTCCAGATACTGAGCAGTCGGTTGCCATTGCCGCGCTAAACCGTCAGCAGGGCAACTTCGCTGTAAGCTTACTTGAAGGGGTTACCGGTAGCGGTAAGACGGAAGTGTATCTTCAAGCCATTGAACCCTTACTGCGTGAAGGGAAGCAAGTGCTTATCCTTGTGCCAGAAATCGGGCTTACGCCGCAAACGGTATCTCGCTTTGAGAAGCGCTTTGGTATTGCAGTGGGCGTTTTACACTCTCAGCTTTCTGATAAAGAACGGCTACAGGTGTGGCAGCGAGCAAGAGCTGGTGAACTCGGGATAATCATCGGTACCCGTTCAGCTATTTTCACTCCGCTGCACAACCCCGGCATGCTGATTGTGGATGAAGAGCACGACGAGTCTTTTAAACAACAAGATGGGCTTCGCTATCACGCCCGTGACCTGGCAGCTATGCGGGCTAAGCAGCACAATATTCCTCTTTTATTAGGCAGCGCCACGCCCGCGCTAGAGACACTTAACAATGCGTTAAGCGGTCGCTATGCCCATTTGCAGCTTACCAAGCGAGCCGGAGGGGCGAAAAGCACGCATCAGCATGTGTTAGACGCACGCGATCAACCCATTCACTACGGTATTTCGCAAGGCTTGCTAACGATAATGCGCCAGCATATCAGCGCGGGAAATCAGGTATTGGTGTTTGTGAATCGCAGAGGCTATGCACCAGCGCTGCTGTGCCACCACTGCGGTGAAACCGTCATGTGTAAGCGCTGTGACCGTCCGTATACAGTGCATAAAGCGCAGAACCGACTACAGTGTCATCACTGCGGCGGCATGCGCTCAATGCCATCAAACTGCGAAGCGTGCCATCACAATGAATTAGTTACGGCGGGTACCGGAACCGAGCAAGTTGAGCAAGGGCTTACAAGCTTATTTCCCGGTGTTAAACAGGTACGAATAGACAGCGATACCGTGCGGGGCAAAGATAAACTGCACCAAACACTGGATGCAATAAACCGCCAAGAGTACCAGCTGCTAGTAGGTACCCAGATACTATCAAAAGGGCACCATTTCCCTCATGTAACCCTAGTTGCAGTTCTAGATTGTGATGGTGCACTTTTTAGTGCGGATTTTAGAGCGCCAGAAAAGCTTGCCCAGCTTGTGACACAGCTTGCTGGAAGAGCAGGGCGCGCCAGTAAACCTGGTGAAATGTGGCTTCAAACTCACAACCCCCATCACCCTCTGCTACAGGATTTAGTGCACAATGGCTATGGGCATTTTGCCCGGCACGCATTAATGGAGCGCAAAGCGGCGGGGTTGCCCCCTTTTATTAGTCAATTTGTTATTCGTGCTGAAGCGACTGACAGCAGTTTGGCCTATCGCTTTTTACAAGACAGCAAGCAAGTCTTTCTCCAGCAGCATGCCATTGAGTTAAATGGCCCGTTTCCTTGTCTGATCGAAAAGCGGCAAGGCCGGTTCCGGTCTATGCTGGTATGCAGCCATGAAAAGCGTGCGCCGCTTCACAATGCGCTACGTTTGGCGCTGCCATTTTTACAGGCGTTGCCGCAGGCAATGAAGGTAAGGTGGTCAATAGATATTGATCCTACCGATTTCAGTTAGCTTGTTGGGTAGCAATACGTTAAAATTTTGGCAGGATCGAAGATGCAGAAAAGCTGCTTCTTGATAAAGATTTGGTATATGACGTTTTCTTACGCATACAAACAACGATAACAAGTAGGAATATTGCCGCCTATGGCCCAACGCGATTATGTCTCTCGTGGACGATCTCCTCAAAAAAAGAAGCCTGCTCGTAAAGGTAGAAAACCAGCGGGAAACGCACAAATTAATGCGTCGGTTGTTGAGAAACTTCCAATCGTGCGCCTTATCGGTGTATTCGCATTGGTGATTGGCTTTGGTGTGTTTTTGTGGTCGATAAAAGACAATGTAGAAGATGACGTAGATACCCAAGCTTCACGACCTGTTGCACCTACAGAAGAATCTTTACCTGAACTGCCTGAGGAAGAGTGGGAGTACATCAAAACCCTGCCAGGATACGAAGTGGAAGTTGAGGTCAAAGAGCAAGAAAAGTCTGACAAACGCTATTTAATGCAGTGCGCCTCGTTTAGAACCCGCGCGCAGGCTGAAGAGATGAAAGCCAAAATTGCATTCCAAGGTTTAGAGGCGCTTATAAGGCACAGCACTGGCAGCAACGGCGACTGGTTTCGCGTTATTTTAGGCCCTTACGAGTCTAAGCGTGATGCAGAAAAAGCAAAGCACAGTCTGCGTAAAGTGAACATTGCCACATGCCAAATTTGGTACTGGAACTTGTAGCAGTTAATTGTAAGTAACACTTAATACGTTGCGTAGGGCGCTGAAATAACGCGTAGAGAAAGGATGCGTTTACAAGGAAGTATCAATGAGTATTGCCATCACCGAACAACCAAATTATGCCGCTTATAGCATAGAAGAGCTCGAGGACGTTCTGGAAAACATTGATAAGCAGGCCTTTCCGGAGCGCTACCAGGCAGCAAAGAATGAGCTCGCTTCGAAACGAGCAACGCTGCCACCTGAGAATGATGCGGACGGCGCCCATCATGATGAGCATGTTGGTCGACCTAAATGGTCTGAGCTACACTTGGTCACACGCATATCGAACATTACCTTTTTAGTACTTATCGGCGCAATGTTCGTAAGTGCTTTTACCGATTTTATCGTGATCAATGGATGGCTAGACAATTCGAATTGGGCCATCGTACTTCTCACTTTTGCCTATAGCGCCTTTTATTACCTCGCCATTTTTATCGATAAGCGGCATGCGCAGTTTGTGACTAAAGATTTACGTGGAAAAATGACGTTATTTGGTATGCCGCTATTAGCCTTTTTCTTAAGCTTTAGTTTTGTTGATACGGCATTGCCTTACACGCTTCATTTAGCCTCCGATAAACAAAAGATAGAAAGAAAATTTGCTTATGAAAAAGGAAGCGGCTCTAAGCAATGTCGACATCCACTTTTGCTAAAAGAGAACGGCCCCCTGTCTGATGGGCGCTTATGCTTAAGGAAAAGCGAGCACAAACGCCTACCGAATAAAGGATGGGTGTATGTTAAGGGCTACGAAAGTGGTTTTGGTTTTGACATTGAAGGGTATAGATTTCGCTAAATTCCTATCTTGAATGCTTGGGTATTAATCACTTCAAGTGCAATTAGCCCAAGCAAAAAAGGTTAACTACTACCGTTACCCAATAAACCTTCATAAATGTAGGCTTGCTACTTTATCTGTGCTCTATTATCTAGGCATTATTTCACTTGGCCATAGAGTATATTGGCGAGAGTATGCACTCAATAAATGGTGTATTCAATACACTAGCGAACACGCCAAGCCCACAGAGTAGGCAGCTCTGAGCGCACATTCTTTTGTCTTACCCTTGAAATTAAAAAGCCTTCCCCCACTTATTTGATATTGAATTTGAACGCTGCTGCCTTTGCTAGAGGAAAAACGCAGCAGCGCCCAGCTAAACGGGGAATTAACGTGACAACGATTGTATCTGTACGACGTGGGAATCAAGTGGTAATGGCCGGTGACGGACAGGTATCACTGGGCAATACCGTAATGAAAGGTAATGCGCGCAAAGTGCGCCGTTTATACCACGACAAGATTTTAGCGGGCTTTGCTGGTGGCACGGCCGACGCATTTACGCTGTTTGAACGCTTTGAAGCAAAGCTAGAAGCGCACCAAGGCCATCTGACCAAAGCGGCTGTAGAGCTTGCCAAAGACTGGCGAACTGACAGGGCGCTTCGCAAACTAGAAGCGCTGCTTGCTGTCGCAGACGAAACCGCATCGTTTATTATCACCGGTAACGGTGATGTGGTGCAGCCAGAACAAGATCTTATCGCGATTGGCTCTGGTGGTAACTACGCGCAAGCCGCAGCTACTGCACTACTTGAAAATACAGAGCTAAGCGCAAAAGAAATTGCCGAAAAAGCGTTGACCATAGCGGGTGATATTTGCGTATTCACTAACCATAGCCAAACGGTTGATGTACTAGATTACTAAGTAATAGCTGAGTGCTGTTATCGGTTTGCTGTCGCTCGTATGAATTTGAGTACAGCAAGCGCTGTTAGAAAAGGGTTTATTCATGTCTGAAATGACACCAAGAGAAATTGTTCACGAGTTAGACCGTCATATTATCGGTCAACAAGATGCCAAGCGCGCTGTATCTATTGCACTTCGAAATCGCTGGCGTCGTATGCAGCTTGAACCTGAGCTGCGCCAAGAAGTTACGCCAAAAAATATTTTGATGATTGGCCCAACGGGTGTGGGTAAAACCGAAATCGCTCGCCGTTTAGCTAAACTTGCTAATGCGCCGTTCATTAAAGTTGAAGCGACTAAGTTCACTGAAGTGGGCTATGTGGGTAAAGAAGTTGAAACCATCATTCGTGATCTTGCCGATATCGCGGTAAAGATGACGAAAGAAAACGAAATGAAGAAAGTGAAATTCCGCGCAGAAGAAGCAGCGGAAGAGCGAATTCTAGATGTTTTGCTTCCTCCTCCAGAAGATGCGTGGGGTAATAAGGAAAATGTTGAAGATCGCGGCACGCGACAAGCATTTCGCAAAAAGCTTCGTCAGGGAGACTTAGACGACAAAGAAATTGAAATTGATGTTGCACTTCCGCAGGTTGGCGTAGAAATTATGGCGCCTCCAGGTATGGAAGAAATGACCAACCAGCTTCAAGGCATGTTCCAAAACTTGTCTGGTTCGCAAAAGAAAAAGAAAAAGCTGAAAATTAAAGATGCCTTCAAAATGCTTATTGAAGAAGAGGCGGCGCGCCTTGTGAATCAAGAAGATTTGAAGGAAAAGGCGATTGAATCGGTTGAGCAGCACGGTATCGTGTTCATCGATGAAATTGACAAAATCTGTAAGCGTGAGGGCAACTCGTCGGCCGATGTGTCTCGCGAAGGTGTTCAGCGTGACTTGCTTCCACTTGTGGAAGGTTCAACGGTATCGACAAAACACGGCATGGTTAAAACCGACCATATCTTGTTTATCGCTTCGGGCGCATTCCAAATGAGCAAGCCGTCGGACCTTATTCCAGAGCTTCAGGGTCGTCTTCCAATTCGCGTTGAGCTGTCTGCCCTTAAAGTCGGTGACTTCAAACGCATTCTTACCGAGCCGAATGCGTCTTTAACGCACCAGTACATCGCACTAATGAAGACAGAAGGCGTGGATATCAAGTTCGACGATTCTGGTATTCAGCGCATTGCCGAAGCGGCATGGCAGGTGAATGAGCGCACTGAAAACATTGGTGCCCGCCGTTTGCACACCGTGCTAGAGCGCCTTATGGAAGATATCTCGTTTGACGCCTCTGAAAAGAGCGGTGAGTCATTCGTGATTGATGCAGACTACGTAAACAGCCACCTAGAAACCTTGGTAGATAACGAAGATCTGTCGCGCTTTATCTTGTAATTTAGCGCTAAGTAGAAGTTTCCTCGTTAGTTAATTTGTTCAACTAACCCTTCTACATGAAGAAGAACTAAAAAGCCGACGTTAAGTCGGCTTTTTTACCTTTCTACTTTTTCCCAATGGTCTTCGACTTCTTCAAGACGAATTATTTTTGCAGCTTCTTCCGCTTGAGTATTTGCTAGTAAATCAAGAAAGTAACTTACGGGATTATTCTTCTGTTGGCTTTCCATGTATAAGGCTCTTAAGGCTGCATCTGTTGTCCGTGGAATTTTTGTTTGACCTTTCTCATAACGCGCAATGGTCTGTTCATCAACACCAAAACGATTCGCCAGCATTTTTTGAGAAACATTTAGTTCTACACGTAAGAATTTAAACTCATCATGAGCAAGAGGCTTGTTGGTGTTAACAATTGTCTGTGCTATCGCACTATGAAGACCGTTCATGTCGTCAATGCTTGTATACTCTTCACCGTCTACAACTTCAACGGTAACACCGTTTTTCAGGTATACATTTGATAACCCGCTTTCAGTGTAATGGTACATTTTACCCTCTCAACTTATCCATACAGTAATTAGAAATGACATTGGACTATCATGATGATTTTTAAGTGCAACAGTGAGTTCGATAACTTTGCCCGCAGCTAAACCTTTCAAATTAAATTTCCAGTCTCCAGAAATATCAAGATATGGCCCCTCTCTAAATACTGAGTGCTTACTTTTTAATAAAGTGATCACCTGACCTGTAGTGATTCCTCGCTCATGCATGCGCTGTTTAACATGTTTAGTCCACCAAATCCGGTGAGTATAGTTTTCTGCGAGGTCATTCATTATTTTTCTGGCAGTTTCCTCTGTAAGAGGGAATTCATTAATTCCTTGGGGAGTGTGATTAGCCATGAATGCCTTCTGAAATTCACCCTATCATATTGATAGGGTGTTGGGGTGTTGTCAATGATTGCGTAAAGGCTTCTAAACAATCGCAAATTCGTTGTGGAAACCCAATTAGCCTCTAAACGTCCTGCTTGTTACTACGAAGTCTTCACCATCAGCGCCACCAGCTTTTCTGTGATACCCAGGCCGGTATCCTTCTCTACTTTTAGGAAATAAGGGCTGGGATTTGCCTCTAGAAAAAAGTACTTTCCTTTCGCACTCTTACGCCAGTCGATTGCGCACCAATGCATGCCTAATGCATGGCAAATTCTGACAGCTAACTGCTGAATGTCGCTAGGGACTGCGGTCACTGATACGCTCGCATTGTCGTCGTTCCTGTAATCTAATTCACTTGAGTCAATTTGTACGCTTAGCACGTCATTGCCCAGCACATAGCTTCGTACATTTACTCCAGCAATATACTTTTGAAAGGTAACAGGGCGCTCACCTAACAGCGTATTGAGTAGTGGGCGCATGTTAGGTCGTTTATTCACAAACTGTGCGGTTCGACCGCCGCGTACGGGCTTGTAAATAACTTCGCGCATGTTGTTGCAAAACTGAGAAGCGACTTCCGATGCATTACCAACAAAGGTGTAGGGGATATGTGCCCCCAACTTGCAAGCAACGCGGGATTGATAAGGCTTACATTGATGGCTTCTCACGGCGTCGATAGAGTTCACCCATTTGATGTCACTAAAGCTAAACCAACAAAGCAAAGTACTTGCCCGTTCTTGCTCGGTCCAAGTGGCATTTGCTATCAGATTAGATGGCTTATCCTTAGGCTTCTCTACCTTACTTTGGTTATTTACTGTGTGGTCGGGATGAGCTTTCTCACTTGACGCTGTTAACGAAGCTCCCGGTAAATATTCATGCCAGTAGGCCGCCTTGGTGTTCGAAAAAGTCACTCTAGGCTGGTTGCACAATGAAGGCGAATTGAAATGAATTAACCCGTCATCAAAATCAGGGTCATAGCTAATACTCCAGGCTGAACCGAACTGTTGCGTATTAGCAATATAAAAAGGGGTAGCTGTTTGACTGAGCGCCGTCGCTACGTATTGAATTTGTGGGTCTTGCTCACTTCCTAAAAGTGCAACGTGCATTCGCATTCCTTGCTAGCGGGTTATGTGTAATTATCTGTGCTCACTGGGATAAGAGTATCTGGATGTTAAAAGCGCAACACATGGATATGACAGAATTAGTGTCCATCCATATGTTGACGCTAAATCTTTAAAACTAGGACAAAATGTCTGGTAGCTTGCCGCCGCCTTCACCAATAGCCATGGTGATATAAACCGGCTCTTTAGGTGTTGGGCCGACTACCGGTACGGTATCGCTTAAACGAACGCGCAGACCGCCAGATACTTCAAACAGCTGTGCTTCGGCTAAAGCAACAGGCTTGGTGCTTGCTGGTTGGTTTAGATTTGGGTGGTTGTGATTCAATTGATGATTTTTCATAAAGTACGCTCCTTGTAATGGCGTGTTGAGTGATGAAGTGGAAGCGCTTAAAGCGAAACCACTTCTTGGTAAAGGGTTCTAAAGCAGCACGCAATAAGTGCGGAACGACTACTGATATTGAGTTTTTTATAAATGTTGGCGCAATGAAACTTAACGGTCCGCTCGCTGATAAATAACTCAGAGGCGATCACCTTGTTAGAGCAGCCTTCCATTATTTTGTGGACTACTTGCAGCTCACGTTTTGACAAACAGTCCATGGCAATAACGCTGTTGTTAGTACTAAGGCCACTCGCATCTATTTGCATGCGTTCGGTTGCTGTTATTAATACTGCGGGTTCTCTTACTTCATGGTTTTTCATTGTGTTTCTCCGTGTTTACCTGATGTTGCGCTTCCTGTTACTTCAGTGGGAGAGCTTGGGTGTAGTATGCCGTCTGCTAAACGATAAATTTTGTCTGCCATAGCAATCGATTGGGGGCGATGCGCCACAATAATTCGGGTCATGTTCAACGCTTTGAGGTGATGATTAATTTTGGCCTCGTTCTCCATATCTAGGTGGCTGCTTGCCTCGTCTAAAAACAAAATATCTGGCTCTTGGTAGAGGGCTCTAGCCAGAAGTAAACGTTGTTTTTGACCGCCACTTAGGCTGCTGCCCATATCACCTACTAAAGAGTGATATTGCATAGGCATTTGCATGATGTCTTGATGAATACAGGCAAGCTGTGCGACGTAAACCATTTTCTTAAGGTCTGGCACTTCTTCAAAACAACAGATGTTTTGGGCGATGGTGCCGCTTAAACAGGCGTCTTCCTGAAGTACTGATGCGATGACGGGTTTAACACTACTTGTGTGCTCAATGACACCCTCTGAAATGGGATAAAGTCCCATCAGGCATTTTAGTAAAGTGCTTTTTCCACAACCGCTGTCACCTATAATCGCTACAATCTCGCCGCTATTCACGCTGAGGGTTAGGTTCTTAAACACCCACGCATTCGTTTCACTGTAGCGATAGCTAAGTGCTGTAGCTTTAATTGCAATAGTGTCTTCTTGGGCACCGGTGCATGAGACCGTACTTGCGTTATCAGGCGCTGAAACCTTGGGTGAAAGTGAGTTGGGTGTGAACGAGTTAGGTAAGTCTAATTTAGCAAAGAGAGTACCTTGTGCATCAAAAGAACCCTCACTGCTATTTCTCAACCGGGGCTGTTGCTGCGCTGGGGTAAGCAAAATATCGCTCAAACGATTGAAGTGAACGCCCAACATTTTGAGCTCTATCACTTTATTCACCACGCCATCTAACGCATTAACAAAGCGCGTTTTGTACGCCATAAATGCGAGTAACATACCGATGGAAAGCGCACCTTCCATAACCAGGCTTGCACCTATGTAAACCACCACCAAGTTTTCGGCGCCAAATAAAAACTGATTGGCCAGCGCACTGCCAATGTTAATTTTGCCAAGAGTGATGTCTTTATTTAGTGTGGCGACCAGCTTGTTTTGCCATTGACCGTGACGCTGTACTTCCTGGCCATATACGCGAATGGGTAGGATAGCGCGCACACTTTCCATGAAATGGCTTTGTTCAGACGCGGCAAGTGAGATTCGTTCAGTTGTTAGTCGTTTAGTAACCGGCAGCAGCCCAAAACGAATGGCAAGGTAAGCGAGCATGATTGCCACCACAACAAGGGTCAGCTTAGGTGAATATAGAATCATTACAGCAAGGGTGATGATAGCCATCAGCCCGTCTAGTAACGCAGTCACCACACCGGTAGTTAAAAACTCTCGAATACTCGCCAGCGAACCAAAACGGGACACCACATCGCCAATATGCCGTTTATCAAAATAGTCCAGAGGAAGCGAAAGTAAGTGCTTAAATACCGATGCTGACATTTGAAGCTGAAGGCGGGACGATACAGATAAAATAACGAACTTTCTTATCCCACTGGTAAAAGTCTCTATTACTAATAGCAGGGCAAAACCTATGGCTAGCGCTTTAAGCAGAGCATCGTTGCTGTAGATTAATACGTCGTCTACTACTGTTTGCATGTAATACGGCGAAGCGAGGGCGAACAGCTGTAAAACAATTGATAATGAGAAAAGGGTCAGTAGATTACGTTTAAATCCTGTGGTGCGAGTGAAAAATTGACTAAGGCCAAAGCGTGGCGAGGATTTCTTTGGGCTGAAGGTATCACTGGGTGTAACTTCTAGCGCAATACCCGTGATGCACTTTGACGCCTCAGCAAAGGTAAGCTTTCTTTCTCCAAGCGCGGGGTCGTGAATAGTGAGAGTTTTACCCTTCACCTTGGTTAACACAACGAAGTGATTCATATTCCAATGCAGAATTGCAGGGCAGGATAGTTGTGCTAGATGCTCCATTTCTATCTTGATGGCGCGGGTTTGAAAGCCTAAATCACTGGCAATACGCATTACATCTTTCAAGGTGGTGCCTCGTAGCGAGACTGACATGGTCTGGCGTAGAGCGTTAAGGTCCCGTTTATCAGAATAGTACTGCGCAATCATGGTCATACACGCAAGGCCACATTCAGCTGCTTCGCTTTGAAGTACAACGGGCACGCGCTTCTTTGTATAAAGGCTTTGCGTTGGAAGTGGGTGTGTAATACTCATCATGATCACAGCTTCCCAGTTATGCTATACAGTGGCTCCATTAGCCACTCCATCAACGTACGTTGGCTTAAATCCACGTCTGCAGAAAATGTCATTCCAGCTTTCAATGAGATACTATTTCCATAGGCCATAATTTCATTGGTGGTGAGCGTTGCAGTAACAAGATAGGCGGGTTCGCTTATTGAAATGGGCACATCCGTAAGCTCACCGGGCAGCACAAGCGAAGGAGAAATTTTTACTATCTCGCCAGACTGCACACCAAACTTTTGATAGGGAAAAGCGTCATATCGAATATGTAAGGCCTGTCCCTTACGTAAAAATCCTGCAGAACGCACGGGCACGGCGATGCGCGCTTGAATGTCGGCGTTTTTAGGAAGCAAAGTAAGAAGCGGGCGAGAACTATCAATGGTATATCCCGTCTTTACGTGAAGACCCGATATCACGCCACTATGAGGCGCATAAATTGTTTCCTCTGCGTTACTTTTGTGGCTTACGATTTGTTGAGTAAGGTCGCTATACGTGTTCTCCACGTTCGCCATTTCGTTGGCCTGCTGCTTAGGCAAGGTGACAAGCTCATGGTTAAGTGCTGTTATCTTTGCCCGTTCGTCATTTTGATCTTTTTGGGCTAACGTGAGTTGTTGCTCAGCGGTTAATCGCTGGAGTGTACGGTTTTCAAAGTCTGCTTGGCTTATGTGGCCTTGGCTTAATAAGGTTTGTGCTTTTTCCCATTGCTTAAAAGCCAATGCCCACTGAGTTTGAGACAGTTCAACGATCGCGTCTAAAGCTGATAATGTTTGCTTGGATTGGACTAGCTGCTCTTCTAAGCGTTGTTGCTGTGCATGATGCAACGCGCGAAGGCGCTGAATACTTTGATGCGTTCGACTTTGCTTCGCTTCAAGTTCCATAAGCAGTTGCGTACTAACTCTGTTACCTAATGCATCATCGCTGCTGTAGTTAATCTTTATTAACGGTGTTCCCTTCTTGACTAACTGCCCTTCGCTGACTAACACCTCCAGCACTTTTCCACGTCTTGCATCCGCATAAAGCTTAAACACGCCATGGCTTGGTTCTAGCCATCCGCTTACTGACGTCTTGCGTGAATAGCTCTCGGTATTTAAATAAATTATGAGCGCCACAAGCCAAACAACAAGCAATCCAGCAATGGCAGAATAAACAGGCTTCGGTGTCATCAAAAAACGTCCTTCAACTGCATTTGATTGCTCATCAATGACTTCCTTTCTAAACAGTCCTGTTCTCATTTCCATTCCTTGTGTTAGTGATTTTTTTGTATTTGTCTCGCTTTTGGTTAAACCACGTTAAAGGTATCTGGCTGCCGCTTCCGTTTAGGCTTTTTCTCCTTGGCATCACAGTCCCTGACGCCTCCTTTTTGTTACTACCAGATACCTTGTGGTCAACATAACTGCGGTGACGGTGTTCACTGTAGGCAGGTTGGGAACTTGATGGATTACTGCTAAGGTCTATATTTCTGTAGCACACAATTTCATTGGGGTTGGCGCATTTTTGAAAGCGGTTGGCTCAAAATTGAAGGTGAAAATGACGCGGTTATTTAGCAAGGAAATATAAAGAAGTCATAGAACTGTATAAAGAATGTGCTATAAAAAACAAAGGAATATGAAAATAACACAGTAAGAACACACAGAAGGAAGCCTCATGTTTGTGCCTAGCATACTTTTAAAGCAACTCTATACTCGCGCAAGTCTTACGAAGACAGATAAAGGCTTATCTTTTTCTCTGAAAAACAGATTGAAAGACGCAACCATTAAAGAAGTAAAGTGGATATCGCTAGATGGCGAAAAAATTCCAGAACATAAGATTTCACTTCAACTCTCTGCCGACTCCTGCATTTCTGTAGAAGCACTAAACAAGTCAGATGGGGAACCCTTCGATTTACGTCAAACCATTACTGTGCATTTGGATATCGACGAAGCGCCTTGCCCTGAAAAAAGAAAACTAGGTATTTGTTTCTCTGCCTCACCGTTTGGAAAACTCAAATTCGAAGTGGAAGATAATATTACTGCGCCGGGGCAACGCAGTGCATTTATTCCTCGTGACGACATGGATGACTACGGCGAAGGCATTATAAAAACACGCCAAGAATATTTCGAAAGCGCCACGGGAAAGAAAATTAATCACGTGGGTAAGTACTCTATCGATCCACAGCAGCTTAAAGGTAACATTGAGCATTTTATTGGTGTGGCACAGGTTCCTATTGGTGTTGCCGGGCCGCTTAAAATAAACGGCGAACACGCACAAGGAGAGTTTGTAGTACCGCTAGCGACTACTGAAGGGACATTGGTAGCATCATATAATCGCGGTATGAAGCTACTTAACATGAGTGGTGGCGTAACGGCAACAGTTGTTGATGACGCCATGCAGCGCGCCCCTGTTTTTATCTTTGAAAATGCACGGGGTGCTAGAGATTTCGTTAAATGGATAAAAGAGAATTTTGAGAAAATAAAAGAAGAAGCAGAAGCGACTTCAAGCGTTGCCAAGTTGACTTATATCGACCACTTTCTATCGAATAAATTTGCGTTCTTACGATTTAACTTTAGGACCGGCGATGCCGCAGGCCAGAACATGGTGGGCCGCGCTACGTTCGCGGCATGCGGGTGGATACTCGATCACTACGAGGGGATAGAAAACTTCTATCTAGAATCTAACTTTGCCACCGACAAGAAAGCCTCTCAAATAAACATTATGCGTACTCGTGGTAAACGAGTGACAGCTGAAGCCACTATTAAACGAGAGCATTTGTTAGAAGTAATGCGCGTTGACCCTAAACAAATTGACTACCACGGTCGTGTGGCTGGTGTAGGCTCTTTCTTGTCTGGTGTGAATAACACGGGTCTGCATTCGCCAAATGGTATCACTGCCATGTTTATCGCCACAGGACAAGATGTTGCAAACGTATCTGAATCGTCGGCGGCAATGATGTATTCGGAACTAACTGACGACGGCGACTTATACGTGTCTATCACCATACCATCGCTTATTGTGGCTACCTATGGCGGCGGTACTGGCATTGGTACACAGCGAGAGTGCTTAGAACTGCTCGACTGCTATGGGCGAGACCGGGTGTATAAATTTGCAGAAATCGTGGCGTCGGTTGTATTGGCCGGTGAGATATCGCTAGCGTCAGCCATTAGTTCTTCAGACTGGGTCTCGTCGCACGAACAGTATGGCCGAAACCGATAGTAAGACCAGATTTACTGACTGAAAGTAAAAGGGGCTTCACATAATGTGAAGCCCCTTTTTGTTTGCCCAGCGAAGCTGGCAAACC
>NZ_CACSIH010000172.1:0-8369 GCF_902705805.1 Alteromonas alvinellae
ACGACCGATCGGATTCACCGAAATACGCAGTATCCGCTTCTTAGCATCAGAGTTTTCTACATCTAGTGGCGGGCGAATAGACAGCTTGGGCTTGGATGAAAACGGCTGCCCTGTAATTATTGAATATAAACGTCATTCAAACGAAAACGTTATCAACCAAGGTTTGTTCTACTTGGACTGGTTGCTTGATCATAAAGCCGATTTTCAGTTGTTAGTAATGGCTAAGTTAGGGAATGATACGGCTGCAACGATTGAATGGCCTGGCGCAAGGCTAATCTGCATCGCTTCTGATTTTAATCGTTATGATGAATACGCAATTAAGCAGATAGACAGAAATATTGAGTTAATGAGATATAAATATTTCTCAGATGATTTACTGCTATTAGAACTTGTAAATACTCAAGTATCTTCGAGACCAGATCTAGCGGCAGACAGTGAAAAAACACCAGCTATTAGAAAAAGTCAGGTGTATGACTGGACTCTCGAAAAAGCTAAGTCTCAATGTAGTCCTCAATTACTAACTTTTTTTGATGAAATATGTTCATACGTAGAGTCTTTGAGCGATAATATTGCTCGCAAAGACTTAAAACAGTATACGGCTTTCAAACGAATCAAAAATTTTGTCTGTATAAGCATAGTTCCGAACAAAGACCCTCGCGTACTTTTGTGGTTGAAATTAGATCCAGATACCATTCAACTAGAAGATGGGTTCATTAAAGATATGAGAAATATCGGGCACTGGGGTACTGGCGATGTGGAGATAGAAATAAGAAAAGTGGAACAATTAGAAAGAGTAAAACAGTTAATAACTAAGTGTTTTGAAGAAAGTTAAGCCGTCATCAAATGGTTAAATAGTAATGGATATACAAAACAGTCTTCCCACTTCATTTACCGTAGTAGGGCGTGAGTGGATTCTAAATGAAACTGGTATTGAACCAGAAGAGCTCCAAAAAATATATGCGGGCCCGACAAGCTGTTATGTAAAACAAAATAACACTTATGAAGAAAATGGAAACATATTTGCTGCGGGGACCATTGTCGGCTTTTTGACTGCCGATGACTATTCTCAGCTAAAAAAAATTCAAGCCCAAGTAGACTTTCCTTTAGAGTTTATATTACGCGCTCCACAATGGAATGTGACGAGTTATCCAATCCTGACAATTCAGAAATCTAACCCTAGAAAAGCTCAGAAAAAATACATACGCCCAGAGTTTAGCCATAACAAAGTGTCACCTATCACACAGAGGCAATACAGCAAGCAAAAACATCCAATATCCAAAGTTGCCTTCGCCCCTAAAAGAAACTTGGAATCATTTTTTCAGAAGCACAATAATAAGACCGGAATCTACTGCATTTATTCAAATGACTTTGCTACTTACATTGGTCAAGCCCGAGATATAGGTAAACGGCTCCGGCAGCACGTACGAGCCTTGAATAACGGTAAGCATCATAACGATGGGTTGCAGCATGCATGGAATACCAAAGGTGCTAGTAAGTTTACGTTTTTTGTTATTAATGAATGCAGAGAAGATGATTTAGATGAGTTTGAGCAACTATACATCAAGAAATATAGAACATTTGAGTTTGGGTATAACAACACGCCCGATGGGCAGGGGGGCAAACCCGTAGCCGACGACGCTGAGCCTATTTTCTCTAATAGCTTAAGTTCTAGCAGTGAGGGTAGCGATGAACTCTCTATATATCGAAAGTCTTGTCATGAGACTCTGAATTGCACATCTCCTGAACAGAAAAGTATTGAGACTTCCACTGTAAGGAATATCCACTTTCAAGAGGCTCGATATACTGGCGAGAGCTACGCGTCTGTAAATATTGAATCAAAAAATGACGATACTAACTCTAACGGGGTAACTCCCGAGGTATTTGAAAATACACGAGCCAAAAATGTTAGCGATAAATACGATGCTCCTGATTCGGTAACCCCAGCCAGATCCGGCCCTCAGCACTTAACCAAAGAGGTTATTGCTGAAAAAGTGCGGCTTATTAATGCTAGCAAGAAGCGTTCTAAAAGTAAGCGGGTTTCTGGAAATACTATTTCAATGAAGAGTTCAATTAAAACCTCTGAAGGCAGTTGTGTCGTTACTAGAAAACGCTTAGACGCGTTGCTTATCGACATAGAGCGTTACATAACTCCGCCTAGGCGAAAATTATTAACCTCTATCAGAGGGCTTCGTTTAGTCAAAAAGTTGAAGCTGGACGCCATCATTATGAGCGAGGTTTGTGGGCGAGTAGCGGAGCTCTCAGAGCGGCTTGACCGCTCTGCTGTCCATCTGAGTAAATATGATATGCAAGATTTTGAAAAACGTTTGCTAAAGATAAAGCGAACTTTGAGAATTTAGCTCAACAATTAAAAGGGTTCCCTGTCGGTCAATACAAGTTATGACGCTAACGATAAGCTAGAAATCGTTGGTATTTAAAAATGCATTGCGGTGATGAATTAATCGAGCCCTTTGCGTTAGCCGAGAATGTTTGATTTTCGCGAATAATTTAATGCCATCCAGATTGAATATTATTAACTTGGGCAATTAAGCTAACCTTGGTGGCTACTCTCTTTGCACACAAATTGGTGTAAATTCGGGTTATAGTTGTGTGTTCGCGATGACCTGTAAAACATGCCACAATTGGTATGGTTAACCCCATTTCTAACATACGGCTAATGCCTTCCGTTCGGAGGTCATGTAACGAGAGGCCTTTAATACCGGCACTTTTTACGAACTTCGTAAAGTCCGTGGACATAGACTTTGCCTTTATATGAAAAATGGGCTCTTTTAAGGAGAAGTCGTGAGGACGGAGTTTTAGAAAAAGCTTTTTCGTTTTATCGAGCATCGGTATTGATTTTACCAAGCCTTTTCGCTTTCCTCTTTGTTTGAGTATAACAAGGTTAATTGTTGAGTTTTCAATATCTACATCCTCCCATGTAAGAGAGAGCAACTCTGAACAGCGCAATGCTGTACTAATGTATAGCCGAAGTATTAGCGTATAATTTTGTCTTAGAGCTCTATTTTTTTTGGTTGCGTAAATTCCCTTAAGTAATAGCTTCCATTCACCATGCCTCAAGCGCCGCTCTTTTTCACCAGACCCTTTAATCTGCCCGCTTTTTCGGAGTAGTCGGCCAGCATTTATTAGAGCACTATTATCGAACGCGATATCTAGATGCGCATTAACATCATTGATAACGCGATTGATAGCAGACATGTCGACATTAAGCGTACTGGCACTAGGTTTGGTAAGTGATTGAGCGCGTTGCGCCATATATCGAGATAGAGTTGTATAATCTAATTTGTTTACTGGAGTCCTAACAATATCGTATTTGAGCATATGTTTTAGACTCGCAATGGTACTTGCAGCTGGTTTGTAGGGTACATCGCGAATGGCGTCAAGCCAAAACAAAATGTACATCTTGAGCTGTGATGAAGTCGAGATTGCTTTCTCTGTTCGTTTTATAACAGTGTTTTTTCCGGCAGGCCCTTTGTTCTTTATGGCTCCGTATGTCTTTATCATCTCCGAGCGCCATGCGACTGCATCCTTTTCATTATCGAATTTTGCTTCTCTATCTATTTTATGTTCGTTGTTTCTATAACGACAAATATACCTGTTATTCTTAAATTGAATTACAGGTCGAATATTGTTTTTAACTAACTGTTCTAAAAGCATTGTTGGTATAACAGGGGGCAGCCGTTTTTTTTGATTACACGATGTTCCTACTTTTATTTATTTGAATCAATAGGTTGGGTTTTTGTTGTGTCGTGAAACACTGGTTGTGTTCCACGGGAGAAATTGTAATTCATGCGTTTTTCTGAGCTATTCCTGGCAGCGAAATTAAAAAACCGATGTTTTACATTATTTTATGAAGCGCCTAAAACAAAGCGTGATGGCAGTTATTGTTACAATAACTGCCATTTTGCGTGCTAATGCGGCTATTTGCCGATGTAGAATTATTTTTTATTAGTAAATTTCTTTTAGTTATATGTTGGGGTTAAGAAAGCTACTTTTAATATTATTCAATTAGTTAGATTCCTTACATCATTTTACGCTCTAAAAAATGCTGAGGTCTGATATTTACATAAACTCGCCACAAAACGTTCAAGTCGCGGTGCCCCGTCACTCGCGCTGTTTCTTCTACTGAGTAACCCATCTCAATCAGTCGACTTGCGCCTTCGCGTCGTAGATCGTGATAGCGAAGATCGGAAATATTTAGCTTATTTCGGGTTCGCCGAAAGCCCGCTGTAATCGAACGAGAATTAAATGGGAATATACGCTCGTCAGTCTGAGGCTGTCTCAAAATGATATCTAGCGCATCGCCAAGAAGTGGTAGAATGCAGTGATTGCCAATGCTGCCATTCGGATTTTTTCTATCCCTCACAACAATCGTTTTTTGCTTTATATCTAAATCTCGCCATCTAAGTTTGCAGACTTCGCTTATTCGACAACAAGTGAGTATCGATATGAGAAAAATATCGTGATATGGAATTAAACAGCAGTGATGTTGCTGCTTTTCTTTTAACGCATCTAATAGTATTTCAAACTCGTTTCCTTCTAGTCTGCGCTCTCTTTCGTTGCTACGTGAAATTAGCCTTAAGTCGTGGAGCGCAGGGTAAGCATCAACGATAGGGCGGTCGTCTACGTTTATACCAAACATACTTTTACCGACACGAAATACTTTTCTGATGCAGCTAACGTCAACAGAGAGTGTAGCAGGCGAAGGGGAAGAGTCAGACGTTTTGCGTTCAAGGCAATAGCTCACCACATCACTAGCGTTAATTTTAGACACGAGCATTTTCGCAAAGTCGCTTTTAGCTATATTTTGCAGTGTATAAAGTGCAGTTCTGCCAATAGGTCTATTACTATTTTGCTTCGCATCAAGATACTTAGTTATTAACTCTGCTACGGTGCAATCAACTAGCTCCATGTCGACATCAACTAAGTGCCGTTCAATTTTGTGAACCATGCCCTTAGCCCACTTCACTGCGGCTGCCTTGTTTTGAAATGTTTTCGATTTTGAAAAAGTAATAACTCCCGACTCTTTGTTTCTTACTCTCACGCGATAGACATTGATATTTTTTCTCGTCGTCTTAGTAATGCTATAATACGCCATCTTATTTTCCGCCTAAAAACTTGGGCCCCAAAAAGACTCTTTTTGGACCCCGATACAGTGAAAATAAGGAATTAAAGGGATAAATACCGCATTTGGTATCTACTCGAAGAGTTAAATATTATCTATACAAAACATGGGCTTAAATTGAATACTACTGTTCAAACTCTTGACCGAAGATTCTCTGTCGCTCCAATGCTGGATTGGGTGGATAAATAGCTTAAAAGCTCTTTATTATAGGGTTTTTTATTAAATTTTAATTTTTGGGGATGAAAATGGGGATTTTTTCTATTTGCTTTGGTATAGAATAGAAGACAAAAAAAAGAGACTTAAAAATTAAGTCTCTTTTAAATAAGATCTGAGTTCAGATCAAATGCTACCCTTATTGGTATTGATGCCATTTTTGGTTTGCCTTTGCCGTTACACTATCAATATAAGAAGCTAAGTCTTCTAAATTCACTAAATATGGAGATTTTTGACTATCTCCCAGTTTAAATGTTGGGATAGGTAGGGCGTGTTTACTTGCCTTTTTCTTGGCTGAACAGTAATTTAGCCCAAAGTACTTATCACAAACCTCTTCAAGTCTTACAACTTTTTCATAATTAAAACCTTTAATTAGTACTGATAATGTTGAATGCTCATCACTTCTGAATCGCTCCAACGCCTTTGCCATTTTTCTTGTCATCCCCTTATTTTTATTTTTTGATTGGAGAAATAAACAAACTTTTCTCCATTGAATCATTTTCTTGTTAACTCAACCTAAGTTTCGAAATGGTGAAATTATTCGGTCACTTTACATGCTCCTAGTAAGTAACCATTATCTTCAAGCCAATGCAGCATCTCTGTTTGAGATTGATTAGAAAAGTCAGGTTCTGAAGCAATACCTAAAAGTCTAACCACTAACTCGGTTTTCTGAACATCAAGACCAGAATTAATCCTTAGAAAACTCACTCCATAATCAGAATTGCACGCTGACGCTACAGCATGACTCAATGTAAATGCGGCTTTGCTGCGACCTAGGCCAATAATTGATTCTTTTATTTCTTTTAGTAGTTTCATAACATCTCCTATCATTTTTGTTGTTATTTTGAGATGTCAATACTTTACAGCATAAAAGTTAATCTGTCTATAATTTAATTTTGTAAGTTGTTGTTTTTAAAGAATTTTGTTGTATTATTATATATTCGATTTGCAAGTGAATTGTAGAAAGCGTACTTTTTTTTCGTAAAATCAATATCTAATGAAAATCTAAAAAATTTTTACAATGAGGATAAAATTATTGTGAATCCTCCTATTTTTTTAACAAAAAATGTCGCATTAAGTTGCTGTATGAATTTCAAGATGGGCCTTCCCAGCCATCTTCAAGGTGGATTGAAACACGGTTTCATGTGGTTTTACTTGTAAAAGCTCCTATCTTGAACAGAAGCTCTTAAAGTTACTGCTTTGCTTTCGTTTTTCAAATCTTATACAGAAGGATATAACTACAACTCATTGTTTATATGAAATTTTGTGTCAGCTTCTTTTACACTAGAAAATAAAGATATAAAAATAAGTCATAAAAATCATAAGGTTACATACTGGTCCTATTTTTGCTTCGGCAAATAGTCAAAAATTACTTTTCAAACAACCACATAAACATTTTAAAGGGAATTAAATTGAGAAATTCAATTAAGATCGTTGCTGCTTTTGCTGCCTTAGTAGCTTCTAACATCGCTAACGCAAGCTTTCTATCACTTGATTTAACTGATGAACTATCAGCAGAAATTCGAGGGAACGGAGCATATACTCTACAAACAGTAAATAACGAACTTAGTATTGAATACTGGTTGTATGATCAGCTTGCTATGCTACGCTTTAGCGCTGAAGACATTAATTACATCTTCTACACCCCGTTTGTTGATGGGGCAGATAATGACCTTGTAAACGTAACTTATAGCATAAGCGAAGTATACGATGGGTTCTATAGTGATGATTCACTGTATGAAATTCAAACCTATCAATATGTTGACTACATAGACTATGTTTTTAAAATTGATGATGGCTTTTCATTTACTGGTCTAGATTTTGATAATAAAGAAGTATGGCAAGATGGTGTTTTTACAAACAGATACGCAACGATGTATTATGAAGAATTCAAAGTAGCGGCACTAACCTTTGACACAGTCGGTGCTGAAAATTCAATTGATGTTCCTGAGCCATCGACTTTTGTGGCTTTTGGTATAGCAGGGTTACTTTTAGTACGCCGCAGATTCAGTAACAAAAAGTAATCTATCAATGCTTTAAGAGCTAAACAGTATGAGTTTAGCTCTTCATTCATCCCATTCCGCTCATTTTCTAATCTTTGATACTACTCTTACGCCTTTTCGGTTCGTCTTGAATTATAAATTATCCGTGATATAAGACTCTTATAGATTAAAATTTATAAGATGATTAAAAACTGGACAGTTACAGCACGACAAGTTAGAAATTCAGGTGTAAAAAGAAAATTTAAGAAGAAAGGAGATAAATACGTTGCAACTTCTGATAAAGGTAGAGTAGTAAAAAACGGATTTATTAATCACGTCAATTATCTGTCTGACAAAAATAGACCAGCCCACCTCAATACACAGATTCATGTCATTTACGACAATGCTAAAAACATTCTCTCTTCTATTCACCAACGTCAAGAATATCGCACCAGAAACTCGATTCGAGGTGGTGGTGTAGTTAATTGGGCTACTTCATTTTGTCTGTCACTTCCTGCTAGTTTCGATGTGTCGAGACCAAAATGGAAAGAAGTTGTTGACCAGCTTATCCAAGATGTATCAAGTACCACTGGTGTTGATGTTCAAACAATTAAAAACCACACACATGCCGTGCTTCATGATGAATCAAAAAATCTCGATAAACATAGCCACGTTCATGTTCTTATTGGGAATGTTATTGAGCTAGAGGTCGTAAAATCTATCTCGCAGAAAAAAACTCTTCAAAAAATTAAAAATGGCTTTAATAAATCTGTGAAGAAGTTTTGGAATGTTGATCACAACAACTATGTTCCAGAAAATCAGGGTGTTAAAAATAAGCCTCTATGGCTAGCTAGGCAAGAAAAGCTGGAAAAAATAATAGAGAAAGAAATTAAATCAGAGCAAGTGTTGAAGGAGTATGAAGGAAAGATCGTTAATGCCGAAAAAGCATTTAAAATCGTTCTTAAAAAGTTGAAAAAAATTAAAAATCTATTTGAAAAGTGGGCTTTTTCTTACTTGCAAGAGCAATTTTTAAT
>NZ_CACSIH010000173.1:0-452 GCF_902705805.1 Alteromonas alvinellae
TGAGGCGGTGACGCCTCACCCTACTCGATGATCCCGGTGGTTGAAAACACAGGCACACGCTAACGTGCCCCTGCGGCTGCGCCGCGCGTTGCAATCCCGGAGCGAGGCACCATTATTCAGAAAGCCCTGCATGAAAATGCGGGGCTTTTTGTTTTAGCAGTCTAACTTTATTTTACTGTGAGTAAGTTTGAAGTTTCGGTAATTGAATATGTGTATAAAATCTTCAGAGAATTTATACAATTTAGATTTAGGGTCTTTGATATTGTTATTAGGATAATATCCCTTCCCAAAAAATTTGCTTAATATAATTTTGACAGTCTTATGGAGGCGGCCGAGAATGGAAAGGATGATCTGCGTGGACTATTCCAATGTTGTCAAAGTTCGTTTCAATAGATATCGAAAGAGGTAACTTGTTAGCTAAGTGAGACTGTAACTAATTTTGTGTAACTGCC
>NZ_CACSIH010000174.1:0-233 GCF_902705805.1 Alteromonas alvinellae
GCCACGCCGTCTTCATCTAAAAATGTCAGCGTTATTTCACTCAAGGTGGTGTTTAAATTAGCAGTTGAATGCCATGCTCCGAAGACAACTTTCATGTCGCTGGCAGCAAGTACACTGTCAAGATTATCTGTATTACCGAAGCCTATCGAAGCCATAGTCACGACTTGCGTAGCACTACCGGTTGTTGCTGAATAACCACTATTTGACCCTAGCATAGTGCTCTCAGCACCGCT
>NZ_CACSIH010000175.1:0-1573 GCF_902705805.1 Alteromonas alvinellae
TGTTTTTTTTTCAGTGGTACACGAATCGACTCGCAATCGACGTCTTCGTACTTGGTTTGTCGCGGAAGCGACGGACTGGCTACGAAACGGTACATGGGAGTAATGTGGGAACGTTGAGTAGATTGCCATTGGGCTAGCACGCTCTACCACCATGTGAAATAGACCAACGCGAAGAGAAAGTATCGGCCCCCACACAGCACACTATCTTCGAGAGGAAGTATGCGGGTTTATTATAGTTTGTACGGTCACCTGCTTAATAAAGCGAGGCTGTTCAAAGGGTTTAAAAAGGTATTCAAAGCGAAAGGCGCGGCCGGAATAGATGGGCAGAGCCTGAGCGCGTTTGCCTCAAATCTGGATAATGAACTATCGCAGCTTCTTCTTGAACTCAAAACCAAACGCTATCAACCGCAACCGGTAAGGCGGGTCATTATCCCGAAAGACGGGGGCGGTGAGCGTCTATTGGGTATCCCAACAGTTAGGGATAGAGTGGTTCAACAATGCTTGAATGACCTCCTTACACCCATCTTCGAAGAGCAGTTCCATCCATCCAGCTTTGGTTATAGACCGAAGCGGAGCTGTCACGATGCCATCAATAAAGCCACGATGTTCATCCGTCGATACGGACGGCGACACGTGGTGGACATGGACCTGTCGAAGTGCTTCGATAAGCTGGACCATACGCTTATCATTAAGAGTATTAAAAGACGGGTTCGTGATGGTAGCGTGCTGAGTCTCATTGCTCAGTTCTTACAAAGTGGGGTGATGGTAGATGGACATTGGCAGCAGACAGAGACAGGCAGTCCGCAAGGCGGGGTAATAAGCCCGCTCATAGCGAACATCTATCTGGATGCGTTCGATGAGGAAATGAAACAACGTGGGCACCGCATAGTGCGCTATGCTGATGACATCCTTATCCTGTGTAGCAGTCGTGCAGCGGCAGAAAATGCCAAAGCGCAAGCCACACACATCTTAGAAGAAAAGCTAAAGCTAAGCGTAAACACGGAGAAAACACACATCACCCACAGTGATGTTGATGTGAAGTTCCTCGGCGTTGAAATCGGGACGAAACATACCCGCATCCAGCCCAAGAAACTCACCGCGTTTAAGGCGAAGCTCAAGCAGATGACGAAACGCAATGGCGGAATGCCACTGCAATCAGTTATCAATGCACTAAACCCACTGCTAAGAGGGTTCAGTTATTACTTCAAGATAGCCAATGCGAGCAGGGTATTTAAGCAACTCGCGAGCTGGCTAAGACGGCGCTTGCGCAGCATCCAACTTAAGTTATGGAAGAAGGCGAGCCGCCTCCATCGCTGGCTACGACAGCATGGTTATAAAGGCAAGTTCGCTCACATCAACATGACGAGCTGGAGCAGTGCACGCAGTCCTTTAGCAAGCTACGCGATGCCAAACAGTTGGTTCGATGAACTTGGGCTAATGAACTTGGAGAATGTTGCAACGGGATATGTGTTTAGCAATTACGCTAAATAACTATGTACATGAGCCGTATACGAGGCCCGTATGTACGGTTCTGTGAGAGGGATGAGGCGGTGACGCCTCACCCTACTCGATG
>NZ_CACSIH010000176.1:0-48922 GCF_902705805.1 Alteromonas alvinellae
TATAGCAACAATTTAGCAGAACATAGCCTTATTAAAATAAGCTAACCGAAATGAAAAGGAGCAAAGCTATATGGCGGTTGAGACTTATAGAACTATAGTCCTTCCATTGTCTTTTTACTTTTGGTGGACTTCTTATGAGCCATGCAAGGCAACGTTATGTTAGCGGTGTAAGGAATTGATGAGGGGAAGATAATTCCCCCTCAATTTTAAGCATCTATTAGAAGGCGAACTTTGCGCCAATGCTTAGCACGTCAACATCATCAAAAGTTTCAAACGATAATTCAACAGCACTTGTCTCGGTAAACATATAACCTACACCGCCACCTAGACCAAACTCCCAATCACTCTCTACTGATTCCGAAAAACCTCCAGCGCTTGCGGTAACTTCTAGCTTGCCATAAGACGGCACAACATATACGTATAGTCCTTCTGCAATAGTATATTCACCACGAACAGACATTGCGTAAAATGAGTCAAGCTCTACGTTAACGCCCATTACGTCGTCGTCGCTAATACCCGTGCCTAAACGAACCTCTGGTACAAAGCGAAAATTATCATTTATTTGGTATTGATAGCCCGCAGATGCGATAACACCGCCAAGGCTAATATCGATATCACCTTCGCTATCAGAGATATTTCCATAGCCAACGCCCAATACCCAGTTCGCCGATGCTGAAAGAGAAACAGATAATAGTGCAGCTGATAACATAGCTTTTTTAAACATTTTTAGTCCTTGTTAATGCAATTTAAATGTTGATATATGAAGCTAGGGTACATCTCTTTCTTCTCAGTACTGCGCGCTCGCTTCAGAGGTATAGTGAAACAGAGGGTTACCAAAACTGGCCTTGTTTATACAGTCCTTGGACAAAGGGGCGACTCCTTTCTTCAGCAAAGCATTACTCATCGTTTTCGAGCAAAAACAATAACTTAAAAAGCTATTCGATATGAAAAATATCGAAAAAAGTGTAAATAATTATGTTTATTTGAAGCAAACATTCTATGTAAGCCGCTTTTTATACCGACTTATTCGACGTGTAGTGGCTAATGTCGGGTCATTCTAAACTACAAGCCACTGCTCAAATAAGGCTCTTAATACTGGTTACTTCTGGCCATTCAGATTCGCTAATTACTTTTGCGTTTATCAATCTCAGACGCTTCTCGGCTATAACGTGTTTCAACTCATCTCTGATTAATCTTACTGCTGGGGTGATCGTAAAGTTTATAGAGCAAGGCACTATGCTGAATAAGGTCGTTTGCTGTGAGTGGTCCACCGTACTTTTCAATGTATCCGGGCGATGCACAAATAACATGAGGAATGTTGCACAGTTTAAAACCATACATTTGTGACTCTTTTACTGCTTCTTTGGTCATAGCACGAAGCGCTACATCAACGCCGTCGCGATAAAAGTCCACTCGGCTATCGCTTACGTGCAGTCGTAGCGAGAGTTCCGGGTTTTCTTCTTGTAATTTATGATGACGCTATCGTCTATGTTAGAAGCTCATCTAAGTATCACATAAAGAACTGAAGTACAGGGCTACAGTCAACAGGGCTGCACTTAATGTGCAGCACCACCACACTATTGCGATACTGATAATTTCAATACGCGTTAGCGCTAAACACGAAGATGCAATGAGTAACATCCAGCCTACTAACTGGGTAAAAGGTGGCGAGGGTAATACTCTTAGCACCTGCGTTAATAATCTACTATTACCTGCCTGCTTTACGTGTTTGTTCATTGCTAACATCAAACATAAGAAGCCTAACAGTTGTAGTATAAAAACCAGTGTTATCATTCCTGCTCCTATTTCTCGTAAGTGCTAGGTTTAGTATTCTTTGCGACTATTTCCGCATTGGTAATACGTAAACCTATTTTCTTCGCTGCCCAATACAAGATAATACCTGAAGCGAAAAAAGCAGGAATGAAGCTTAAATATACGCTATCTAAATATTCGACACTGCGCACTATTCGGTCTCTAAATAACACGAGTTCTATAGCAACGGTAACAAAACAAAGCCCACTTGCTAGCGCGAACTGCTCTTTCCAAGCAACAGCAGCTTTTGTGCGCAAAAATGCGTGTACAGCACTTAATGCCCACACAGTAAAAAATGTGTTTACTTCTAATTGGGCGCGGCCTGCTACATCCTGTCCTATCACCTTATTAGCAATAAAAAACGAAACGCTCGCCAATATTAAGCCAGCAACAGCCGCCACATTGCCTTTTTCCACAAGCGCCAACGTGAACGGGTTTTGCTTAGCGCTTTTTTTCCGCTGTGTGACCCATATGATATTGCCAGTGGCAATAAGCGCGCAGCCTAAAATACCTAACCCAAATAGCAACCATCGCATGCCAAAAGGGGCAAAATTAGCCTGATGAAGCCCGTATAATATGCGGCGTATTTGTGCTGGAACCGTTTCATCATCGTAACCTTCAAGAGATTTACCTGTATAAGTTTCAAAAACTAATCGGTCTGCACGGTTTGATACTGTTGTGGCTTTACTGCGCTCTACAATCATTCGGCTATTTTTATACCCTACGCCTTCGACGGTAATTCTTGCTATTGAGTTTGGCTCGCGCCACTGGTTAGCAATTTTTTCTAGTATATGCGCGTAGTTCGGCACAGGAGTCGACGTGGAGGGCGGCTCGCTTAACAAGTTATCGCTACCAATAACTTTTTCATCTAGCTGCAGGCTCGGCAGTGAAGGAATAATCTGGCGATTTACCCCTCGCTCTCCCCGTTCGAAGTTAGCATTAGCGGTATAGGGCAAATACATGATCGCGTAAATAAAAATACCACTTAGGCAGATCATAATACAAAATGGAATAGTGAGAATACCGGCTAAAGCATGGAAGTCGGTGGTCCACTTTTTTATCTTTTGAGGGCGAAGCGTGAAGAAGTCTTTAAAAAATCGGCGGTGTGTATAAATACCGGTAAAAATAGCAAGCAACATTGCCATTGCAGCAATGCCCGCAATGTATCGCTCGCCATAGCCTCGAAGTTGCAACGTGTAGTGAAAATTTCTAAAAAACAAGCCGCCTTTCGTTTCTGTTTCATTTTCTCTAGCAGCGAGTTGATTATTGAACGTCACAGTTTGTCTTTGCTTACCCTCACGCCATTGCACACTCCAAAGTGCAGAACGCTCTAAAGGCAAGGCTATCCGCCACTCTTCAGCTTCACCTGCATGTTTGTTTAAATAACTAAAAGAGTGGGCAATCATCGATTGCTGACTTTGAGAAATGCTTCCTCGTTCAGGCATCAGATAGCGCGTTATTTCCGGTGTAAAATAGCTTAACGTACCAGTGAAAAATATGGCGAAAAGCAACCAGCCGAGTATCACACCTAAATAGGTGTGCAACCAAATCATACTCTTTCTAAATGTAGCTTTCATAAAGGGGCGCTTAAAGGTGAGACTAACGGAAGTGCCACGGCGAGTATGCAAATAAAAGCAATTAAAAACACGCACCACTTCTTCGTATTATTAATTGCAAAGCTTGCGATAAATACAGCAAAAAATACGAAGTAGCTTGCCATACTGCCACTTAGTATTGCTACGCCCTCTTGCTGGTTTAACGTGTGGAAAAAGATAAAAGCGAAGTAAAAGCTTATTAGCGCAGAAACGGTATAGCCGCCCAGAATGGCGGCTATACTACGCAGCGCAACGTCTACGTTGTTATTCAATGTGCTGACTCTTTTTTAGAAGCGATACGCAACAGAAAGCTTCGCGTTACGTTCTTCTCCAGGTAAACCACCTAGGTACATAGCACTACTGTAGTAGTCCTTGTTGTCCAGATTGCGTAGGTTAAGCTGTACGTCCCAGTCATCCGATACATAACTCACTGCTGCATCCCATACTGTGTATGAGTCTACGAATGCGTAGTCTACGCCAAATACCGATGCTGAGATGGTACGCTCGTCTTCATAGGTTACACCAACGCTGAACTTAACCGGCGCAGGTAGCGCTTCAAAGCTATGGCTATAGGTTAGCCAAGTACTTGCGAACTTTTCAGCAATTCCCTTCGTCTGTTCTTCATCAGTGTTCGATGCATATGCGCCAGGTTCAGTACGCGGCTCCTGATATGTACCGTTTGCATTAAGCGACCACTGCTCATTAATATCGAAGTTAATATCCACTTCAACACCCGTAGTGCGGTCTTGTTCGTCGTAATAGAACTCAGGTACATCAATGTTGTAAGATGGATCTTCAATATTATCTTCATACAGTGGATTGGTGTACTGAAGGTTTGTACGCGCTGTATCAAACACAACGACTGAGCCAATGACCTGTTCATTTAGCGCAGTAAAACGTACGCCTAAATCCCACGATTCTGATTCAGAATCAGGTCGGTTGTTTTCTTCTGATAGAGAGCCTAGTGTGCTATATGCAGTGCGACCCTTAGAGTGGTTAATGAAAGTACTTAGGCTATCGCTATACATGTAGGTTAAGCCTAGGTTGTAGGTGAAACCATCATCGTTTGCATCGTACTCTGGGTTACCGTCGCTAAATTGGTTCTGATAGGTTTGCTTTACGCCACCGTATGCACCACCAATACGTGCAGTAAAGTTATCATTTAGATAAAGCACTTCTTGGAAGCTCACGCCCCAGCTAGATACCTCTTTGTCATATTTGCTACGAAGCGCTGGGTTATAGTCCTCAAATGTGCCTGCGGGCCAATTCGGGTTACGAATATCTAAGATGTAAGGCACCGCATCGCTTCGTGTGTCGTCTGCATCCCAAATAGACCATTGCGTGTATTCAACGTCCATATTTTCGTAATTAGCACTAAATAGATGCTCACCACGAATATCGCCTAGCGACCAAGTATTAGTAAGGTCGATGAAATACTGCCACACACTTTCTTCTGCTTCAATTTTGCGGTATTCCTGTCGGCGCGCTGCATATGGATAAAGTACATCATCAATAACGAGTGGAGCGCGAGGCTCTAAGTTAGTGGTGCCGTTACGGTCAACATAGACATAGTTGTAAGCGCTAGTTTGACGAATGTACGACGTTTCGTAGGTACGGTATTGTAGTTGCTGAGTTAAAGACCAATCGTCGTTAATGGCCAAGTCTTGGCGAAGCTTCACGCGGAACTCTTCACCTTCATTAGGACGTGAAATGGGTGAGATAAGGCTAGTATCACCTAAGTCAAAAGGCTGAACGCCATCGGTAGAAACTAGCGATGCAGCTAATTCGTCGCGCTGAGCGTCGGTAAGCTGTAAACCACCTGATTCTGCAGTATCGTTAACTAAGTCTGCGCCAGTTAAGCTACCTGCGTCAGTATCAAACATGGTGAGGTCGATAAGTCGAACGGGATGGCCTACGGAATCAATTTGTACAGCGTCGTCAATATAAGCAGCAGACAGTAGGAACTGGTTATCACTTGATGCAACATATTTAAGTGACGTGTAAAGCTCGCTTCGCTCATCGCTAAGTCCACGATAACCATCAGACTGCTCGCGGTTTGCTACTACGCGATAAGCAAGGTCCTTGTTAATTGCGCCTGTTGCGTCAGCCATTATTGAATAACTGTCCCAACTGCCTACAGAGGCTTTAACTTCATAGGCTTCTTGAAACTGCGGCTTTTTCTCAATAAGGTTAATAATACCGCCAGCTTCACCCATGCCGTATAGACCAGTTGCGGGGCCTTTGAGCACTTCAATACTCTCAATATTAGTCATTGAACGCGTTGGGTTATAACTGTTGCCCAAATCGGCGCCAGCATAGATACCGTCAAAGGTGTAGTTAACACCAAGGCCGCGAATAGCTAAATTATCACCTACACCGTAATTGTTTCCGTCTTGGCTTAGACCACTGATGTTGCGAATACTCTCTTGCAGCGTATCAACACCCTGCTCTCTCAATAATGTACCGTCAACAACCACAATAGCCGCTGGCGTTTCCATTAGGCTCATATTTGATTTAGTGGCCGTACCCGACTCTAGAATAAGTCGATTGTGGCGACCGTAAACGGTTATGACGTCTAAGTTTTCTTCAGCACTTTGTGCTTGAGAGTCTACAGGTGTCTCGGCATCGTTGTCTTGCGCGAGTGCCGACATAGCGGTGACTGTGGTTGTCACCGATAAAAGAGAGAGAAGAATTGCATTAGCAACTTTACTTTTTTTGTGTGAAGTGTGGTTCATTTTCCGCCCAAATCTAAATGATAATAATTATCACTTTTGATAAGGGCGCGAATGTTAGGGTGGCTTCACTGTAAAATCAATATAAAAATAGACTTAAGTTCAATTTTTTCATAAAAATACTAAAATTCTGCACATCTTTACGTTTTGTCAACAAATCACTCGTGATTTTCAAACAACTGGAAAGTTTCCTTTAAACAGTATCGGAGTGGCAGTTTATTGCTTTCGATTAAGTGTTCGGAACTGCAACAGATACTTAGCAAGAACCTCGTAACCGTTTTGCCTTGCAAGCTGTTCTGGCGTATTGCCATCATAACCTTTCAAATCTAATCTAGCTCCTGCTTCCACCATTACTTTCGCTGCCTCTAAATGCACATGCCAGCGCTCTTTTACAGATGTCCATGCACCTGTAACAACGACCACTGGTGGATTAGCAATACCTTTTGGAAGGTATAAATTTGCAGCCAAGTTGCCCACTTCTGTGTTTAACGTGATATTTTCTAATTGAAATCCTTGCTGGTTGTATTGACGATGACTATTTTTGATCTCACTACTTAACTGCACCTGGTTAGCGCTTAGATGTTCAATGCCTGCTCGGGCTTGGTTTAACGCGGCTGTTTGCGATGTTTGTTGAGCGTGTGATACGCCCGGTTGTAGTATGACCAGAGGCGATATCAAAAGTGACTGTGCAATTACTGTTATTGTAGTTTTAAACATTTTTGCTGTGCGCTTTAAGTGAAGAATCAATGACGACAGAATATGAAATGGTGCGCCTTAGTTATTGCACATTAATGCTAATTATTTGTAGGTTATTGCTAAAGGAAACATAAAGCTTGAAGTCACGTTTAGCCTTTTTTGATCATGCGACACATTAACCTTCATCGTGCAAAGACGTACTAGATATTGCGTTTTCAAACGACGGTCTCGATTGGAAAGGCATCATTTTAGAGAAAGGAAAGTCGCCTCACTTTTACCCTCAAAATGTGTATACCCCTTATTTCTATTTCGCACTCGCCCTTGAAAGCGACCTGAATTGGAACATAGAAGCGAATGGAAGTATGGTTTCTTTAAAAACCAGTCCGGGAAACATTTGGATAAACCCATCTAAAACGCCGTTTACACACGACATATCCGAGCCTTGTTATTTTAGCGGTTGAAGAGCGTGTATTTTTAGACGCATGTCCGTTTAAGGTAGAACAAGAACAGCTGCAGTTTCTGAACAACTATAACGTGGAAGACGAGACCATAAAGGGGCTAATTGAGCTTCTGTTATTAGAGACACAAGCAAAGGGTCGTAATGGGAAAGCCTATGTAAGTAGCTTATTGTCTGCACTTTCTGCTCATTATATCCAAAATTATTCAAATTACCGCGACCTTCAAGATGCCTCAGCAAAGAGTGTCAAAATAGGCAAGTCACAGATAGATAAGATTGAGCAATATATTAAAGAAAATATCGGCAGTACCATTAGCGTAGATGCGCTGGCCGAACTCGTTTTTTGCAGCAAGTTCCACTTTTTAAGAGAGTTTAAAAAGAGTGTTGGGGAAACACCGTACCAATTTATTACCCAATACCGTGTTGAGCAAAGTAAAAAATACTTACTCGCGAATACTCATTCCATGAGCGACATCGCGTTATTACTGGGATTCAATGACCAATCTCACTTCAGTCGTGTTTTCAAAAATCACGAAGGCATTACCCCAAGCCAATTCATTAAACAATACAGCACGTAGAATAAACTATTTTGGACACTACCTACTCAATAAAGCCCTTGCTAAGACTTTATGGGTAATTGCCCTAATGCCGCTGCGCATGCCAAACCAATGGCAAACGTCATCGCCACACTGGTGAAGGTGCCCAAAAGTACATATTCAGTTAGCTTTCTGTCTTGGTGTTTAGTGAGGTCGCCGAAGCGAAATATAGATTTAGCCGCAATAAGAAAACCTATGGCAGAAAACTGATTTAACAATACAAAGGTAAGCATGAGTACGCGCTCTAAATAGCCAATTCGTTGACCTGCCAGTGATAAAGTTTGCTGTGCCTCTGTACTTATTGTGGGCGGATCGTTGGGGTGAGAAGACGGCATTTTATTAGCTAATACTTCATCGCTCCAAGGCGACAGCAGCTGTTTAATAATAACTGAACTGGGCTTAAGTACCGCCAAATAGGCTAAGACCACTAGTAGATGCGATGTACCCACCTGCTGAAGTAGTCCTACTGCCTCGCGCCATTGATTGGTGGCATACAAAAATACGCCTAAGATCACGACAATGTGCGCTATTTGATCGACAACAAAAGACGTAGTGTTTTGCTTACAGTACGATTTAATCACGTCAATTTTGAAGTGAGAAACGGCGACTACAATTGCCCCAATACCTATACTTGCGATACTTATCGTTGATGAAAACAAGAACATTGCAGCTGCCGCGAGTATACCGTGTATGATTGCGTGTAGGTATAAGGGCAAAGCCAGTGCGTGTCGTTCGTTTCTTTGCTGTACCCAGGTAAACGGTTGAAAATAAAAGTCTGCTAATAGATGCGCTAACACAAGTGCCACCAGCAGTTGAGGTTCAGCAAGCATGTGACTCTCCTGTTGCAAGCATTATGTTTTTTGTATAACCCGTCATCACATTAGTCTTCCTTGGTCAATTGTTCCGTTTTTAATGAGGTTCCACCTTGAACCCATAAAATGAGCGCTCTCTCCATATAGTCGAGATATTCTGCTATCAGTTTATAGTTACTGGCATTGAGAATTCGACTTACGTTACTGCGATTTTTATCTAGTATGGCCGCTACACTTTCATGGCTCTTATCCGTGGCTTCAAGATACGCGAGTAAGGTTTGCGACTGGGTTTGTGTCAGTCCACTGATATGCGCGTCGGCAAAACGTGTTAAGAGCTGCGTTTTGTCGTCGAGTGTTTGTTCACCGCTACAAAAAGTAAGATGGTGCGGCTTTATGTTATCTAACCCTCGTCCTGACAACACAAACGCGTCTCCAGTGCCAGTTTTTACTTCTGAAGGGCGAAATTGCGCTTCTCCCACAGCAACACTCATTCGCACATCTACACTTAAAGCGTGCGCCTTTAGTGCTAGCCGCAATCCAACTGCGGCTGCAATGCTATGCTGTGGTTGTGCGACAACTAGCTGGAATGCGTCTCCTCGATAAATATCAAAGTCTCCACCGTAGTACTCGGCGTAGTATGTTAAACGCTCTCTCAGCGTAGCAATTATCTCTCTGAATTCAGCATCAGAATAAGACTGAGAGTTGGAGACGTCACCGGTAATCACACCAGCGCGCTTTTTTGCATTGCTTGTTAAAGCACTCTTTTTTGTCATTTCACTATGCGCCGCATTGTCTTTTCTACTTTCAATAGACACTTTTTTCCGTTTAGGGGTCCACTATGACACGCTACCATCTCAAATTCAAAAACAATCACACAGCAAAATGTGATTGTTATTAATCACAAATTCACATGTGACTAAATTGCGTAGCGGAAAGCAAAAACTCTGGGGGACAAATATGAAATCATTACCCAAATGAAATGTACGGCGTGCAGTTAACTAAACATGGCGATCTCGACGCGCTTACATTTAACGAAAACATACCTTTGCCTACACTCAGCGACAACGATGTACTTATTGAAGTACGCGCTGAAATTTGTCAGGCACAACAAGACTTTGAGAAGAAAAAGCATATTGGCAAGATGGTACTGACAGTTGGAGAAAACAAATCCAAATAAGATACATTCAATTTCGCCAACGTTATTTACATAGTAAGTGTCTTGGAGCCGGACTGCTCTAAACAAAAGTGTGAGGTAAACTCTAAGAGTTTGACGTTTATATGGATTAAAGTTTAGCGCAGTTTCTCCCAGACGCTTTAGCTTGATAAAGGGCTCTGTCTGCCTGCTGAACCAGCGATAAAGCACTCTCTTTGCTTCGCGAAGCAGCATCATGGCGTGATGGATTCAGCTCCATAGACGCCATACCGATACTTACCGTAAGTTTTAGCTTTCCTAGCGGGGCTTGCTAAAAAATACACCTACGGTCTTATTTTTATTCTTCACAGTGGGTCTACCCTTTCTTCCTTCCCGCAGTACCTAGATGCCTTTAATCACCTGCTGTTTTTTGCCGCATGGCCTATGTGGGGTGCGTGCTTTGCACTTTTTCTGTTGCGCGATGCTGACACCAAGTTCGCATTTGGCAAGTAGCGGCCCTTCGTTGGGTAAATACGCGAGTTACAACCGCTAGATACACTGTATACAAAAAAGTTAGACCGCATAGATAGCACTTGTATTTATCTTGAGCGAGCTAACAAGGCATGACTGCTACGCTTTCTTAGCATTTAACTTATTGTGTGGCAGCAGCATAAAGTTGCTGCCATTCAGCCTCTTCTACAGGCATGATCGAAAGCCTTCCGCCTTTTTTCACTAAAGGTAGTTCAGTAATACCGTCCATCGTTTTAATCACTGAAAGCGGCAGAACGCTTGAAAATTTCTCTACAAATTTCACGTCAACGCGATACCATCGGGGGTTATCCTGGCTTGATTTAGGGTCGTAGTATTTTGATTCAGGGTTAAACTGCGTGGTGTCCGGGTAGCCGTCTCTTACCACTTCGGCAACGCCCGCGATGCCGACCAGCTTGCAGCTTGAATGATAGATAAATACTTTATCACCCAATTTAACGCCGTCTCGTAAAAAGTTACGTGCTTGGTAATTTCTTACCCCGTCCCACGGTTCAGTTTGATCAGGTCGGCTTGCCAAGTCATCGATAGAAAATGCATCAGGTTCTGTTTTAAATAGCCAATACGCCATGGTTTTATTCATTCTCTTAAAGTTTGCACACTTACTAAAGCGCATATAAATAAAGATACGCTGCACGTGCGCTATTATCTTTTGAACTAACACCAGTATACAAAGCGCTTTTATTTAATGACAGTGCTATACCTTAGCTTGGCCAACACTGCTATAATTGCGCACTAATTCTGAGCTTTTGCGTAATTTAAGCTCAGCAACTCTCTGATTTATCTAGATGTGATTACTATGCAAGCCACCATTAAGGCCGATCGCGGTCTGTTTTCTTACCCTAAATATTGGCCACACTGCCTGGGTACTGCACCTTTTCTCCCCATGTCGAAGGAAGAAATGGACGCCCTTGGCTGGGACAGCTGTGACGTTATTTTGGTAACGGGCGATGCATATGTAGATCACCCTAGTTTTGGTATGGCGGTGATTGGCCGAGTACTTGAAGCACATGGTTTTCGCGTGGGTATTATTTCTCAGCCAGACTGGACCAGCAAAGACGACTTCATGAAGTTGGGTAAACCTAACCTGTATTTCGGCGTAACAGCCGGCAATATGGACTCTATGATAAACCGCTACACGTCTGACAAAAAGCTTCGTCACGACGACGCTTACACGCCAGGCAATATAGGTGGCAAGCGTCCTGACCGCGCGGTAACCGTTTATTCACAGCGCTGCCGTGAAGCGTTTAAAGGTGTACCTGTGATTGTGGGTGGCATCGAAGCCAGCCTTCGTCGCATTGCGCACTACGACTATTGGAGTGAGAAAGTACGCCGCTCTGTACTGTTCGACTCTAAAGCGGATATGCTCTTTTTCGGTAACGCCGAACGTCCTCTTGTTGAAGTCACTCATCGCTTAGCGGCAGGTGAAGATATTGCTGATTTGCGAGACATTCGCGGTACGGCAATTATCGTAAAAGAAGCCTTACCTGAGTGGCAAGGTGTTGACTCGACCTCTCTTGACAGGCCGGGCAAGATAGACGCCATTCCAAGCCCTTATCAGATGAAGCCTGAGTGCGATTCGCAGGATAAAGACACCAAAAGCAGCGAGGCGCCAGAAGCTGCGCCTGTCGTTATTCAGCCTGCGCAAAAAGAGAAAGAAAAGCGTAAGCCTTGGGAAAACGTGTACGTTAAGCTACCTGCGTACGAAACGGTGAAAGACAACAAGGTGTTGTACGCACATACGTCGCGTATTTTGCACCAAGAAACCAATCCTGGCTGTGCTCGCGCGCTGATGCAGCGCCACGGCGACAGACACATTTGGATTAATCCACCGGCCATGCCGCTAGAAACAGAAGAGATGGACGCGGTATTTGACTTACCGTATCAGCGTGTGCCTCACCCTGTCTATGGCGATGCCAAAATCCCTGCTTACGAAATGATCCGCTTCAGTATTAATATTATGCGCGGGTGCTACGGCGGCTGTACCTTCTGCTCTATTACCGAGCACGAAGGCCGTATTATTCAAAGCCGTTCTGAAGACTCTATTATTCGAGAAATTGAGCAAATACGCGATACTGTACCGGGCTTCACTGGTGTTATTTCAGACTTAGGCGGCCCGACGGCGAACATGTATCGCCTACGTTGTAAGAGCCCGAAAGCGGAAGCTACATGTCGTCGCCCCTCTTGTGTATACCCTAGCATTTGTGCGCACATGGATACGGACCATAAGCCAACTATCGACTTATACCGCCGTGCACGTGAGTTGCCTGGAATTAAAAAGATATTGATTGCTTCAGGCGTGCGTTACGACCTAGCGGTAGAAGATCCAGAGTACGTGAAAGAACTGGCCCTTCACCACGTAGGCGGCTACTTAAAGATCGCTCCAGAGCACACCGAAGATGGCCCGCTTTCAAAAATGATGAAACCTGGCATGGGCAGCTACTACCGCTTCAAAGAGCTATTTGATAAGTACTCACAAGAAGCAGGTAAAAAGCAGTATCTAATTCCTTACTTTATTGCATCGCACCCGGGTACCACCGACGAAGACATGCTAAGCCTTGCGATTTGGCTTAAAGAAAACAAATTTAAGCTTGATCAGGTACAAAACTTCTATCCGTCGCCAATGGCAACGGCTACCACCATGTACCATACCGAGGTAAATTCCCTTCGCAAAGTCACTAAAGACAGTGAAGAAGTGCCTTCTGCAAAAGGTGAGATCCACCGTCGATTACACAAGGCGATGCTGCGTTATCACGACCCGAAAAACTTTGCACAAATTCGTGAAGCGCTTAAACGTATGGGGCGCGAAGATTTGATAGGCCGTGGTCCTCAGCACCTTGTTCCGCCAGAAACGGCAAATGAAAAACGCCAAAAAGCGCAAAAAGGCCGTCGCGGTGAACGCGCACTAACCAAACATACTGGCCTTCCTCCTACCTTTCAGGGCAAGAACAGCAAAGGCGGTAGCGGCGCAAATAAGAGCCGACGTAATTCCAACGCTAACAAGCAAGGTCGTGGAAACACAGTAGAAAAGCGTAACGAAGCAGGCGGGAATAAGAACAGAGGCAGCGCTTCAAAAGGAAATAATAGCGGCGGCAACAGTCGTGGCCGCACGCAAAAGCAGCCAAGCATGCACAAACGATAGCAGCACAAATGATAGAAAAAAAACGCCCAGAGCGTGTAAACTCTGGGCGTTTTTTAAGGCCTATTGTCGACGATGACATTACGCTTTTGTCGATTTCCCCTGACTTATGCCTAGTCCACAGTATAACAGGTCACATTTTCAAGCTCGGCAAGTTCTCCACTTTGGTCGTTACGCAACACGCACTGTTCACCATCACTGAGTAGTGTAAAGCTATAAAGAGGGTTGTCGTGCCTTCCGTCAATAGGTAGTCCCCTGCCATCAACCTTTGCTTTACGCTCAATCGTTATGCTCGCGGTTTGACTGAATGCATCATCGGCTATCGTTATGTTAAGACCACCAAACCAGTTGCTGATCTTACTTTCAATAGTTTGATTCTGACTCACACTGATGGATTTGGTAATTGCCTCGTGTAACTCAGCCTCCTGCGTTGTCGCGCACCCGCTCGCCGAGGCCAAAAGTATGGCGAGAGGCGCTACTAGCAATCTTCCTGTTAGCAGTTTTCCTTTTTTATTAAAAAGCGACATTACTTGCGCTCCTTAATAACAGGCTGATTTATCTTGTTGTGTAAAATAAAGTTCTCTTTGCGTTTTTCAGGCTTGTCGATAGGAGTGAGCTTTTCGCCCCCTAACGCACTTTGGTTACTGCGCAGTGCTTTGACATCCGCCACACCGTTTGACGTAACGACTTCGGGACATGAGCCTGTAGCAGCATATTCTAATGCGGCTGACAGCATCCCCTCATTTGGGTCGCCCAAGCTTGCGGTAAAGTCGTCTTCAACTTCACATCCTGGTAGTTCAAAATCAAAACTAGGAGTAGCGGTTGGCATAAAGCCGTCGGCATAATCACCAAACCCTTTGTTGTTAACCCCTTGAAACTGAATGGTGAAGTAGGTCTCGCCGCAATTGTCTGTTGGGTAGAATCCATACGGCTTACCACAAGTAGTAGAGCCAATTTGCACTACCTCAACGTCTATACCTCGAAGGGCATTCATAACAGCCTCACTGGCGGAGCAAGTGGCATCCGTTGAGATAACGTATAGACGGGTTAGTGAAAGGCTTGGCAATAAGGTATCAGTAAGCACGCCTTGTTTATAATCAATAACGTGGCGTTATTGGTTTGACTTGGACCCGCTACCATGTAAGAAAGCTGTGAAGCTAACGCCAATCGGCCACCGCCGTTATAACGTAAGTCCATGACTAACTCTGTCACATTCTCTTCGACAAAAGTATCAAAAGCACCAATTAGCTCTTCTTGCGCAGTAACAATAAAACTATTGAATTGAAAATAGCCTAGCTTCCCGTTTTCTGTATCCAATACCTTAACATTTTGCACCGGCGTTACACTGATATCATCTGACGTTATATCTACTGTTGGCATGGTGCCGTCAACCAGTTCAAAACCAAAGCTTGTGGTCGTACCGGCATCATCAGGAAATAATTCGTCGTTAATAGCATCCACGCCTTGCTGGGTATTATCATCAACAAAATCAACGCCGTTTATACTCACTACCTTGGCGCCGCGCGGCACGTTTGCCAACGCTGCAGGTGAACCGGGCTCGGTGTACCGTACGGTTAACTCTCTTGGCACTGTTGTTGAGCCGAATTCCCAGCTAAAACCAAAGCCCGATGATATACCAGACTGAGATAACTCGTTGTATTCAGCGGTGTCTTGTGAAAAATGGAAATTGTCTTTTGGCGTGCCGCTTGGCGTTAATTCATTTGTTCTTAGTTGGTCGAAGTACGCCGATACTGAAAAATTCTCAGGATCGTTATCATCGACTTCGTCGTACCAGAGGTAAGTATCGTTGGTCCAAGAGCGCAGCCAGAGTTTTTCATCCATGGCGGTACCTTGGGTGTCTGGATAAGCTCTGCCTGTGAAAGGATCGATACCACTCCTTGGTGTTTCACATTTGGCTATGAACTGCGATTGCGGCTTATAAACTCCAGCCTCCCATGTAGGGTCAGGCGTTACTGTCGCTGGAGGCGTAGTCACTACCGCAGAGGAATTAGATGAACCACCACTGCCCCCACACCCTGCTAACTGAGAAATCGTCACCGCTAATGCAACTAAAGAATACACATACGTTTTCATAGTTCTAACATGTCCTTATCGCGAATGGCTAACCAAAGCCTACAGCTCGAAATTTAAACATTAGCATAGCCGATAATGACAAATCCTTATAAACCTAACTTCAAAACAAAAGTTTAAAATATTTCTAGTTATAAAATGTATGTGCTTTTATTCTAAGGGCATTAACCAACCCTTTTGTTAGTCAGCTAAGTTACTTCGCAATAGAGCATTTTTACTTTTCAAGGTACGCGCTTTTTCTTGTAGCTTTGGAGTCAACCAGCTACGTCGCCATAACAATCAATGCTTCTGCACCGGCAAAAGCCCAACATTCTTGGCCGTAAGACTGCTGATATAAAGCCCCTCATCTGTTTTAATCGCGCCTGTTACAAAGGGGAAAGCGCCGGTTGGATCTTGCCAACTTTGTACTATCTCACCTTTTTCGCTTAATTCTAAAAGGTGCCCATAAGACTGCCCTTGAGGACGCATAAAACCGGGAAGGCGCTGTATTATTTTTCGAATAAATGGTTTATCAGACAGCATATCGACAGGGGCTGAGCGCGGCGACGCAAGGCCAATGTAGTAGTTGCTATTATCTGCACGGCTGATGTTATCTGGGAAGCCTGGCAAGTTATCAATAAGCACATCGACTTGCCCTTTGTTTGGCCCCAAAAGCCAATAACGCAGCACACGGTATTTTCCGGTTTCGTTAACCAGTATCGATTGTTCATCGTGACTGACTGCCACACCGTTCGCGAATACCAACTTATCCATGAGTATTACACTATTGCCAGTGGAGGGATTGTACTCAATTAACCTGCCATTACCCTGGTGTTCGAATATTTCAAGCAAGCTAGCATTAAGGGTACCACCAAAGTCTTTTGCCGAAAATTTAGTGGTCGCGTCGGTAAAATAGATGTTGCCGTTTTGAGCAATATCTACATCATCGGCATACACGACCGGTGTATTGTTTACCTTATCAACCAGCACAGAGACCTTGCCCGATGAATTTATCTTAAGAAGCCCTAGGTGGGCGTCAGCGACAATAAGGTTGCCTTTATTGTCGTACTCAATGCCTAAGGGGCGACCGTCTGTATTAGCCCAAGGGTAAAAAGCGCTTTCGCCTTTCTTCTTTAATAGAATAGCGCCGGAATGACTCGATATTGCTAAGGTGCCATTTTGCGTCAAAGCAAAATCTTCAGGCCCATAGTCGTTGCCCATGTCAACGAGCGTTAATTCTGATAGTCGTGTGTTTTTTGCAAATTTGCCTTCAAACCCCTTATCGACAGGTGCTTGCCAGGCGACTGGCTCTATCGGCACTGGCAACAATAGTAGGTAAAGGACAACAAATATAGCTATGGACCACATTATTTTCATTAGCATTCTGCCTTTTTAAATCGCATCCCATTTACAGGCGTTTAGTTTTTTCACCATACCAAGCAAACGGTTAACACTCCCCTTTCGTTTTTGAATAGTTACTTATTACTCACGCCCCTTTACAAACCTTTTTCGAGGCATCGCTTTTATGCATTACAAATTCGTAAAGTGACATCTATAAATAACGTTCGCGCGTTTCATAATAAAATGCAGTAGAGGTACATCATGTCATTTTATTCAAAAACACTCGAAGCTTCGTATGCCAAGCAGCTAGACAAAGAACTAAGAGCAAGTCATGCTGGGGAAACTGGTGCGGTATGGATATATCGAGGCGCTCTATGTGCTGAATTTATTCTGAGCTTGTTTAAGATAGTGCGTTCAACAAGCGAAACTACGCGCTTTATCCACCAGCACTTGAAAACTGAAAAACATCACCTCGATATTTTCGAAAATGAATTGCCACGTTTTAGGGGGAGCTTTATTCTTCCTCTTTGGATTGGGGCTGGATTTATGACAGGATTTATTCCTCGCTTATTAGGTGAAAATTGGTTTTTTTATACTATTTACTGCGTTGAACAATTTGTCGATACCCATTATGAAAATCAGTGCTGTCAACTTGTGATGCAACCTAACCCGCCTTCAAATGTCATCGACAGGTTGAAGCGATGCCAGATGGACGAGCAGCACCACAGAGACGAGGCAGGATCCTTAATGGCCAAAAAAACATCGCTGCCTATGAAATTGTGGGGACACTTGGTAAACGCAGGCTCATCAACGGCAGTTTCCATTGCGAGGTTCATTTAAACAAGTTACCGACGCTTCACATAACTAATTCTGAGATATTACGTAGTGCATCGCGGAAGAATGAATGGGCAAAAAACGTAGAGTTAGACCGCCAAAACCTTGCGATATCTGCGGTAAAGCAGATGACATACAGTATAGAGTGCAAACCAGCGATAGTGAGCGCTGGTTGATTGTTTGTAAAACATGCCAGGAACAGGCAGCGAATAGCGCGGGTTATCTCTACGGCGGAACGTGGAAAAGGAAAAAGCGCAATTAACGCCTAACCGCTGCTATGGTTAGGCGCTACCAAAGCGCTCAACATTTTGTACTTCTAAACACGCGTCTCTTCTATACTATTAACTTGGCCACCTGCGCATTACTATCTTTCCCATCATTCTTCGCATCTGCTCGATTAGCCCTAACGCGGTTTATTAACGTGCGTGCACGGTATAAGCTCCAAATGACATAGCCCGCCATAGGAATATTGAGTTGCAGCGAAGAAATAGTATATGCAGCATTGCCGTGAACAGCCACGTAAGCACTGATTAAAACAAGTACGCTAAGCCCCGAAATTAGTAACCAGATTGGCTTAGTTAAGCGTTTTATTGCTACTGTCAACGCAGTATTAAGCACCATCACCCCCCAAAATACTGCTATGAGTGGACCTGCAAAGAACATATCAGCCACGGCGGTTAGAGCCAACGCACTGACACTTCCCCAGACCATGCTATACCAAAGCCGACTTGCCAAAGGTGGGTGTGCTTTTTTAGACAGCCAAATTTCCATTCCAGAAACGCAAAGCATAGTTAACATGACACCAAGGATAAAAAACAACCATTTACTGGTCATGCCGGCAAAATCGCCGAAGTGCAAACGATACATGGCCCAAAACAATTGCTTGCCCCACTCTCCATCTTCGTAACTAGCATCACCGATAAAATTTCCCGCTGTATCGAAACGATAGCCTTCAGCGTAGATCATTCTGTTCGGGGCTTTCGCATATATCTCAATAAACTGCTCTGGCTCACCAACCTCGTGTACCGTTAAAAAGATTGGCGACTTTTCTGGCGCTAGCGTTTCCATTTGGGCAAACGCCTTTCCAATAGCAGGCTTACCTTCTTGTGGGGCGATGACAGGGTCTGGCGTAAAGATTTGGTCGATTACAGCGTCTCTGTCTCCGCCATAATTTACGGTGGCAACTAACGCTAAAATAACTCCGGCCAAACCAAAGTAAGTTCCCGTAATGCCGATGACTAAATGAAACGGCGCTGCCCATAGACCAAAGCGGTTGTGCAAATCAATCTGTGCTTGCTGACCATTGCCGCCTCTTCTTATTTTAAATGCATCTTTTGAGATCCTTTTATGAGCGATGATACCTGTAATAACCAAGGTGCAAATAATGGCACCTAAGGCACTGACTAAAATCATTCCCCAGCTATGCGGCAGGTTTAAATATAAATGCAAGTCCACCAACATTTGGGTGAAGGCCACGCTTTCTTCTTCCAGCAGATTACCTTCGCTATCAGCAAAATACGCAACGTGGTCGTTTTCAACAACTAACCTCGGTATGTCGGATGTCGGGAATACCACGTAAAGGTGGTGAGACTCTTCGGTATATTTAGCTAGGAAACTATCCATCGCTTTTTCAATTGACTGTGGGGAAACATTCTCCATCTCTTCAATATGTGGCTGTTCCCACCTTTCAAACTCTAAGTGAAAAACCGCAACGGTCCCAGATAAACACACCAAAAAGAGAAGTACACTTAGAAAAACGCCCACCCAAGTATGTGCGTTTAATGCATTTTGTTTTGTTATTTTATCCATCGATATTCACCTACATGGGGAAGAAAATAAGTATTGGTAGGCAAAGCGCAGCCAAAACTGCGTAAGCGACAACAACTTTAATTTTGTGGGCGGTGGCAAGGTAGTGATAAACAATAAGACCCCACAAAATTGGCAACAGCACGATACCTGTAGCCAACTTCCCTGCTATTGAGAATGGGAGTAGCGCACATATTCCTAGCGTTAATAAAACGCTCACAACCAATAAAACACCCAGCACCACGATGTAGTTTGCGATGTTCCCTAGAACTGTACGTCGCGAGAAGTCAAAGCTCCTCGGCTGAGGTACATTTTTTGGCTGAGGCAAATGCGTTTGGTTAAACGCAATAAAAGGCCACACTAATATAGAAGGGATACACAGCGCATACAGCACACCAAATTCCCAGCCTTGTGCATAAGAGCAGCACACTGCTGAGATAAGCCATACGACAAGACCTAAATAAAGATACGTTGACGCTTGAGCGCGCCAACTTTTATAAATAACCCCTAAGGCTGCGAGTGTTAAACCACCCGCTGCAACTGAAAGCATGATAAATCCTCAAAACGAATAGGTTAGCGACGCGTTCACTGTTCTGCGCACACCAGGGAAACAGTCACCTCTGAATAAGCACGATGTGAGATACTTTTTATCGGTCACATTTCTTACATTCAGCTGCAAATCCAAATTATCTGAAAGCACATACGACACCATCAGGTCACCAAGGGTGTAGCTAGGTGTGTCGTATCTAATAACCCCGTTTTCAGAAACCGACTCTCCTACGTAGCGAATACCTGCTCCTACGGTCAGCGCTTCAAGCTCGAGTGGAGAATAATTTATCCATAGGGATGCATTGCTATCTGGCTGTGCTGACAACGAGAAACCGTTAGGATCTTCAGCATCCATGACCGACGCCGCAAACTGGGCTGTTATCTGGCCAAAGTCTACGCGCCCTTCTAGCTCAATCCCTTCAATGGTCGTTACGCCTTGCTGTTGCGCCGCTTCGTCTGGTAATCCATTAGGATTAGGAAGGTTTGAAACTTCAATATCGTAATACGCCAGCATGATAAAACCAGGAATTGAAGATAGTTCATACTTAATCCCTGCCTCGTATTGACGTCCTTCTTCTGGCTTGAGCTGGTTGTTATTGTTATCTAATCCCACTACAGTCTCGAATGACTCAGCGTAACTAAGGTAGGGGGAGATACCGTTGTCAAAGCGATACAAAATTCCAGCTGAATAAGATGTTTGCGTGTCATCCTGCTCCGTTACGCCAGTATCATTGTCAACACGGTCGTGACGCAGACCTAGCGTTACCCGCCAGTTTTCAAAGGAAATTTGGTCTGATAGATATAACCCCGTGTCCGTAACCGTCTGCTCAGGCGCGTCGTTATAAATTGCATCGAAAATGGCTTGTTCTGGTGCGCCGGTGTACTCGGAATTTGCCAAGTCCAGAATGTACCTAAAGTCACCCTGTAATACCCCGCCACCTGCGTAGTATGCAGAGTTGGCGTCAGTTTTTACATTTTGATATTGGACACCCGCTAGTAACTCGTGTTCGAAAGAACCTGTTACAAAGCCCTTGTTTACGCGAACATCAAAGGCGTGTTGGCTGAAGGTATTGTCTGCCTGATAAAACGTTCTTGGAACAAATGTGTCGGTAGGTGCAACCGGAGCGCCAACATAAGCATTTAGATATCTCGTACCGCCAGTAAACGTAGCCCATGCTTGATGGTAGTCTGCTTCGCCATCTCGCCATAAGGCAGTAAATGAAAGTGACGTTGTATCGTTAATCAAGTGCTCGCCAAGTAAGGTAACTTGGTTCGACTTAGTATCGAATTTATTAAACCCTGGTTCGCCTGCGTAAACATCCTGGTCGGGTAAGTAAGTGCCGTCAGCCAAAGGCAGTAACGTGCCTTCTACAGGAATAAATTGCGCAGCTGTATCGCTATCGGTATCTTGAAATAATCCAATCAGTGTTAGCGTTGTATTGTCAGAAGGCATAAAGGACAGTGACGGCATGAATACTTGGGTGTCGTCGCTAACGTAATCAACCTGAGAGTCAGCATTGCGATAAATACCAACAAAACGCCCTACCCATTTATCATTCTCAGATAGACTGCCGTTTACGTCTAATCCAACTTGCGCGCGGTCAAAGCTTCCGTAAGACAAGACGACTTCACTTCCTTTACCCAACGTAGGTGTTTTCGACACATAGTTCATTATGCCGCCGGGAGAACCCTGACCGTAAAGTACAGAGGCAGGCCCCTTAAGCAGCTCAACCTGTTCCATTGTGTAAATTTCAGCCCGCGTAGAATTATAGCTGCCAAACAACTCTTGAATTGAGTCGCGATAGCGCGGAATACTTAATCCTCTGGAAGAGATTGAATCGACTCGGGTGGCGTATCCGTATGACTCCCCCGTCACACCCGCCATATAGGTGGCAGACTGAGAAAGATTTAACACACCTTTTTGCTTTAAATCTAATGCGGTTTCAATGGAAATTGTACGGGCGAGTTCGACAATGGGTGTATTTGTTTTTGTTGCGCCAAACGGAGAACGCATGCCCACTACTTCAATCTTTTCTACTGCATTCGCTTCTGCTTTTTCCGCTGTTGCTTCTCGCTTATCTATAGCTAAGCCAGCGCCACTTTTATCTTCCTGAGCATGTGCGTGAGACACTAAGATAGCCGCTACCGCCAAGCTGAGTAATTTCTTATTCATGTTGAGTGTTGTCTGTTAGTTGTTTGAGCTCACTAATCGCCTATCGCTGAAAGAAGTGATCAATGAGCCGCATTATGCTTTCGTCTAATTTAGCAAACTTTTACACTAATGATAACCAGTATCATTAACATTTGCATAATAAAAAACGTAGACAATACATCGCAGTGCTTGAGACTTATTTAAAAGTACACAGGCCTCGCTAGTGCTTTTATTTAGGGCAACAAAAAAGCCGGACTAACATAGTTAGTCCGGCTTTACTCTTACAATTATAGACAGGCTATTTATTAAGCGGCTTCACTTTCTTCGTCTGATTCAACTACTTCGTGACTTAATAAATATTCAAATGCAGCAAGCGATGCTTTCGCGCCCTCACCCATTGAAATAACAATTTGCTTGTACGGGACTGTTGTTACGTCACCGGCTGCAAAAATACCCGGTTCAGAAGTATGGCACTTAGTATCAACAATAATTTCACCATACTGCGTCATATCTACCGTGCCTTTCATAAACTGACTATTAGGTACCAGTCCAATTTGAACAAATACACCTGCAAGTTCGCGAGTATGCACTTCGTTAGTTGAGCGGTCTTGGTATTCAATTGCGTTTACTTTGCCATTTTCAGCAGTAATTTGGCGGGTTGCCGCATTCTTGATAATGGTAATGTTATCGCGCTTTTCGGCTTGATCAATAAGTACCTTATCCGCTTTGAGTTCTGGCATAAATTCAAATACCGTCACTGATTTTACGATGCCTGCAAGGTCAAGTGCCGCTTCAATACCTGAGTTACCACCGCCGATTACCGCTACGTCTTTACCTTTAAAGAAAGGGCCGTCGCAGTGTGGGCAATACGCTACACCATTTCCGATATTCTCTTTTTCGCCTGGCACGCCAAGCTCTCTCCAGCGCGCACCTGTCGCCACAATAACGGTGCGAGTGCGGATCTGTTCGCCAGAAGACAGCGTAATGGTTTTAATATTGCCTTTCTCAATGCTATCAACGCGCACGTGCTCTTTAAGCGTAATATCGTAATCGCGTACGTGCTCCATCAAGTTTCCAACAAGCTCAGGGCCCGTTGTTTTAGGTACTGAGATAAGGTTCTCGATACCCATGGTATCCTTAACTTGGCCGCCAAAGGTTTCAGCAACAATCGCTACTTTAAGCCCCTTCCGCGCACTGTAAATCGCCGAAGCTACACCTGCTGGACCACCACCGATAACAGTTACGTCTTGAAGCGGTAGTGCATCGCCTTTATTCGCTTCTTTAAGGCTAGGGTCGCGTTCAATTAACTTGTTGATAAGCACAGAAGCATCAACTTTACCATTCGCGAACAGCTCGCCATTCAGGTATACGCTAGGCACACCTTGAATGTCGCGCTCTTGAATTAGATTTTGATATAGCCCACCGTCGATCATTTCGGTCTTGATATTAGGGTTAATCAAAGCAAATTGATTAAGTGCCTGTACGACTTCTGGGCAGTTATGACAGCTCAAGCTAATGAAGACTTCAAAATTAAGTGGTTCATTCACCGCTTTCACCATCGACTTAACGCTATCGTCTAGCTTAAGTTCAGTACCCGCTGCGTGCAGCATGGCAAGTACAAGCGAGTTAAACTCGTGACCGCCAGGGATACCAGAGAAACGAATTCCCGTATCTTCGCCGTCAGCTTCCAATAAAAAGCTGATTGCGCTGCGCAACTCACCATTAGTGTCACGCTCTTCTACGTTTAATTTTTCGCTTACTGAAGCAATGTCGGACAGAAACGTCACAAGCTCTTCGCGCTTGCTATGCTCACCGGTCTGTACGACAAAGGTTACGTTTTTCTGCATTGACTCTGCGTATGATTTCAATGCTTGTAAAATTTCTTTAGTTAACACGGTTATTCTGCCTTATTTTCGACACGCCGATCCCCGCCAACCTTTTGAAGGGTCAACAATATAAGCGGAAATGGGAAATTAATATCAGGGAGTGGAGACCCACTCCCTACAAATTATTTGCTTAATACTGTGCAATGCACTAAGCGCTGAGCTTTCGAATATTAAGCGCTAAGCGTGCTGCTTAGATTTTGCCTACTAGGTCAAGTGAAGGTGCTAGTGTTGCTTCGCCTTCTTTCCACTTCGCTGGGCAAACTTCACCTGGATTGTTTGCAACGTACTGAGCGGCTTTAACTTTACGTACTAGGTCATCTGCGTCACGGCCGATACCTTCAGACGTGATTTCCATCGCTTGGATAATACCTTCTGGGTCAACAACGAATGTTGCACGGTCAGCAAGACCCATAGTTTCACGCATACAATCGAAGTTACGAGTGATTTCGCCTGTCGGGTCGCCAATCATTGCAAATTTGATCTTGTTGATCGTGTCAGAAGAATCGTGCCATGCTTTGTGAGTGAAGTGAGTGTCAGTAGATACTGAAAATACTTCTACGCCACGTGACTGAAGTTCTTCGTATTTGTCAGCGATATCGCCAAGCTCAGTTGGACAAACAAATGTGAAGTCAGCTGGGTAAAATACGAAAACTGCCCATTTACCTTTGATGTCTTCGCTGCTTACGTCTACAAACTCGCCGTCTTTAAATGCAGTTGCTTTGAAAGGTTTGATAGCAGTATTAATCAATGCCATGTTTAATTCTCCATTTGGTTTAAATTATTTTCGCACGTCAAATACATGCGAATACAAACTTTACGTTTATTGTGTCGACATGGTTTTGCAGTTTTGTGAATATAATCACTTGTCGCGAAATTCATGTCTCTTGAAACTGGTGATAAGAATAGCGCGCACAATTACAAAAAACTAATTGGTAAAAATGAATCGCTTAATCAGGTTATTGAATTGAACGATGAAAATTGAGTCAAAATAGATTAATTGCTTTTTGAAATACGGTTTCACTGACTTAAACCTGCTAAATGAGAAAACTATGACGAATCCCTGCTACAGCGCATCTCGGATGAAATAATGCTGAGCGATGGGCACGCGCCATCACTAACCCCATTGTAAGCAACCAACAGGTTATTAATGCGTATACGCATTTGTTAAACGATATGTAGAAACCTGCTTGTGAAAAAAACAAATCATTATATAGAACAAATAGTTGGTGAGCATGCGCTGTTGGCTCGTTTGCTGAGATAATGAGACCAACAAAAAAGCGTATTTTTTACTAGGCGAACTGTTGTCATAGACGTGTCAATAGTATTACTTAACACCTTCATTCGCTTTTGGTTAAGAGTTAAAGCTTTGAATAAACTTACCTGCAGATGATAAACAACTGATATTTAACAAATATTTAAAAAACAGCTTGAATAAGGTTAAGTCATTCCTATCCATTAAAAATGCCCTTAGTGTAGACAAAGCAATAAGAAAATTGCGGTTCACATATCACCCTGTCTTTTCTATTCCGACAAAAGCAGAAACAGTAATTATGTGAATTAAAAATAATGAAAACTACAAAGGGAAAATGACGTGAAAACATCATTAACTTTACTATCTGCAGGAATCATTTCTGCACTTTCTTCAACCGCCATCCAAGCTAACGATTTAGTCATTAGCGGTGTTATCGATGGACCGTTAAGCGGTGGTGTTCCAAAAGCCGTTGAACTATTCGTTGTCAATGATATTGCTGATTTATCTGCCTATGGCATAGGCAGTGCGAACAATGGTGGCGGCACAGATGGCGAGGAGTTTACTTTTCCAGCTGGTGTTTCTGCAAGCGCTGGCAGCTACATCTACGTCGCCTCAGAGGTTGAAGGTTTTACTGCGTTTTTCGGTTCAGCGCCAGACTACGACACATCGGCAATGGGTATTAATGGTGACGACGCAGTTGAGCTTTTTAAAGATGGCAGCGTTATTGATACATTTGGTGACATCAATACCGACGGTAACGGCACTGCATGGGAATACCTTGATGGGTGGGCGTACCGTACGTCAGGCCAAACCGCAAACGGTGGCAGTTTCGAAGTAGCTAACTGGTCTTACAGTGGTGTTGACGCGTTGGATGGCTCGACCACTAACACTGACGCTGCAACGCCTTTTCCTGCTGGTACATTTACCACTGAAGGTAGCGATGACGTTGTAGAAGTTCCAGAAGAGCCTGCTGTTGAGCTAGGTATTTGCGGCGCAGAGGCAACACTAATTAGCGCTATTCAGGGCAGTGAAAGCAGCTCTGCTGAAGTTGGCAACAGCGTTATAATTGAAGCTATTGTAACCGGCACACGCGCTGGCGGCTTCTTTGTCCAAGAAGAAGCGTCTGATTATGACGCTGACGACGCTACGTCTGAAGGCTTATTTGTAGAAGGTTTCGTCGACGTTGAAACAGGTAACCTGGTTCGTCTTTACGGTGAAGTAGAAGAAAACTACGGTATGACCACACTTGCTATGGATAGTGATGTGGCTGCACTTGATTGTGGTACAGCGGACGCCGTAGCAGCGGTAGAACTTTCTATGCCGTACGAACTTGACCTTGAAACCGTTGAAGGCATGATTGTTAGCGTGACTGATGCAACAGTGACGAGTACAAACAACCTGTGGCGTTTTGGTGAAATCGTTGTTAGTGACACAATTAAACGCCAACCAAGCGACGTAGCAGCGCCTCTGTCAGAAGCTTACACAGCAGCAGAACAAGCGAGCGAAACAAGTCTTCTTACCATCGAAGATAACAGCAGCTCGCAGTACCCAGATGCACTTAATTACTACCCTACTTTCAGCTACGCTAATGCTATTCGCATTGGTGATTCGGTTTCAGCTGCTGGACCACTAAACTACAGTTTTGGCACTTACAGAATTAATCCAAGCGACGTTATCGAAGTAACTTCTTCTCGCGAAGGAAACCCAGTGGTTACAGAAGGCAACCTGTCTATTGCTACGTTCAACGTGCTTAACTACTTTAATGGTGAGGTAGATGCAAATGGCGACGTGACTTTCGATTATGACGGAAACCGCGGCGCAGATGATGCAGTGGCGTTTGAATTGCAACAAGGTCGTATCGTTGAAGCTATCGTTAACCTAAACGCAGACGTTGTCGGTTTGATGGAAATAGAAAACGATGGTTTTGGTGAAGATAGTGCTATCCAATCTTTAGTTGATGCTATCAACGCTGAACTTGGTGAAACCGAGCAATACTCATTCATCGCAACCACTGATGGCAGTGAAATTGGTACAGATGCGATTACTGTTGGCTTGTTATACAAAGCTTCAGTCGTAACGCCAGAAAACGACGCTATGATAGTTGCTATGCCAGAGCAACAAATTGATGAAGATAGCCTGGCACGCATGCGCCCAAGCCTTCTTCAATCGTTCGTTCACACTGAAAGCAGCAAATCCTTCCTTGTGGCCGTGAACCATTTTAAATCAAAAGGCGGTCAATGCTCCGAAGACGCAGTAGAGGTGCCGTCTGAAATCACGACGGTTCAAGGCAGCTGTAACGCACTTCGTGTATCAGCAGCTATAACGCTTGGCAACGCATTAAGTGATGAGAGCTTACCAGAGCGCAAGGTTATCTTAGGCGACTTAAACGCGTATAGCGCTGAAGATCCAGTAGCTGTACTCACCGATTACACACCTGAGTCTCGTGGGTACACTATTACGACTGCGGTTAATACAGGTATGGATGAAGGCGTTTCAGTAGAGGTCGAGTCAAGCTTTGGCTATCGCAATTTGGCAGAAGAATTTGATGTGGAAGGCTTCTCATATTGGTTCTACGGTACTGAACAAGTAGGTAGTTTAGACCATGTATTAGCAAGTGAAGCCATGCTTGCAGATGCCATTGACGGCACACACTGGAACATAAACTCAGTTGAAGCTTATCAGCTGCAGTACGATCAAGCGCTTCGCTACTACGCGGATGAAGACGGTTACGCCTTTACTGACGTTGGCCCATTTAGAAGCTCAGACCACGACCCATTTATCGCGACCTTCGACCTACAAGCTGATGTAGTTGAAGAGGAAGAAGAAAGCAATGATAGCTCAGGTGGAGCAATGGGAGGAATTCTTGCTCTGCTAGCTGCAGCGATTGGCTTTCGTCGTCGCACTACTGCTGCTAATAAATAGAAAAAGAAAAGGTTAACTTCTTTTAAACGTTAAAGCTGCTCTGGTATCAGAGCAGCTTTTTTAGTTTTTTGTCTCACAACTATTATTGAACTATGACTGTAGGACGATTAAAAATAAATGTCAGGCGGTGCTCTGTTGAAAAAGTCAGCACACAGTGAAATGCAAAAAGTTAGACTTTTGCCACAACCATACCAACTGAATCAGCAGCATTAGTGTCGTCGACTTCAATGCCAATGCGAGCGATATACTGGTCGCGTTTATCTGCCTGAGTCGCCGATAGCTCTTCTGTACAGAGCAGCTTGGCCGCTCGCTGCGCTGACTTCATTTGCTCTTCACTTAGCCCACCATCAAGATGCATTTGAGTAATGACTTTAAGCAAGCTTAACGCAACTTGCTTGTCTTTGGGAGACAGCGTTAACGCTTGCTGCAAGTTGTTATACGCAGGGATGAGGCGGTTTTCTTTGTAGTTCACTGCCGCCATTTGTTTTAGTTCTTTCGTGGTAAACTGAATTTCGGTACGCTCTATCGATTCTTGGTTAAGGTACTCATTTACTACTTGTGAAGTAAACGTATCGCCCTCAATCTGTTTTCTCAATTTATCCAAAATGCTGACACAGTGCTCGCGCATGCCCAGTTCGTGAAACGCTTTCATTTTGTCTAAACTGTCTTCCATCGATAGCCCATCGGTAGATGCAGTACGCCCCTCCATTAATTTTTCAGCTTCACGCTTCTGGTCTTTTAGGCATAACACTCGCGATTTAACCACATCAATCTGCTCGGCGAGCTGATTTTGCATACCTTTTTGCTGCCTAAGTTCTTCCAGTTCATACTCTGCGCGCTTTAAGTATTTGTCACCTTCTGCATTACCTAAGCTTGTGGCCAAATCAATAGTTGAGCGAATAACATTAAGTGTCAGTTGGGGCGAATCGTGAATTGAATTTTTGGCAAACTTAGCCATATTTTGCACGGCAGAAAGCTGACCGGCTTTGTCGTGATTAAGTCTGGCGAGATCCCATAAACGCTTGTTGCGTTCAATGTTTCGGGGAGCAAGTCGACTTGCTTCTTTCATTTGCTCGTAAGCAATATCAAACTGCTCTTTTTCAATAAAATATTGTGCGAGCAAATCAAAAGTTAGGAATCGCGTGTCGGGTCGCTGAAGCAGATCGTCAACCAGTAACTGTGCTTCTTCGAGTTCATCTTGACGCAATAGCGAACGGGTAAGACCAATGTGAACCCATGCGTGGTCCATACTTTGTAACAGTGTTCTAAAGTAGTCCTCTGCCGTTTCATAATCGCGAAGCTGCAGCAAACAATCGCCAATAAGCCGCTTTATTCGGGTGTGGTATTCAGAAAGCGAGGGGTCTTTCAACTGTCGCTGCGCATAATACATTGCGGTGGAATAGTCACCAGCATGCATACAATGCAACATTTTATGAAGCTTTAGCCTAACTTGAATAAGGTATTCCAGACGAGATTCAATCTTGTTGCGTTGTAGTGGCTTAACCCAAAAGTCATCGGGCTGCAGCTCTACAATACAGTTAACAAGTTCTGGGGAGGTCTCTGCACTGAGAAAAATTACCGTCGTGGTGTCATTGATGTGATTGAGGTGTTTTAATTCTTCAAAAAGGTGAAAACCATCTTTATCGTGACTTACGTTAAACGCTAGTAAAACAAAATCATATTGTTTTGCCGAACAAAGCCTTTTGGCATGAAATGCATTAAATGCACTACTTACGTTTTTAATCCCAACTTCATGTAATGCTGATGCAACAACATCATGCACTAGCCCTTGGTTATCAATAACCAGCACGTGTAGCTCTTCTCTTGGGGTGGGGGCGGGTATTTTTTCCAGCATTAGCCAATCACTTCTTACATCTTTTCCCTAAGCAACACAATAGCGTAAGCGCAGCTTATCATGGATAACACTATGCATCTGTGAAACATGGCTCCTAACTGCACAGTCAGCGAGTAACTTGCCCGCGCTTATGCCACACTTTAATTTCAGGCCATGCTTCATCACAACAGATATATAGCAAAATCGTATTATACATAAGTATTGTTTTTTAGATACTAGCGTGGTGGGTCGATGTTATCGTTAACACTACCATTTACCCTGAACCACCCTGCAACAGAATGACGCGTTCTTACCGCAGGCAATACTTCATGGGGGAAGGCTTCACTAAGAAACACCACGAATGTGCCCTTAGTTGGTAAAATTTTTGTGCCTGTTTCGTCGCTTTCATCAGCATAAAGCACCAATTCTCCACCGTCGTCTTCTTGCCATTTATCATTTAAGTAAGCAACGAGTGATAGTACACGATTGCCCTGCCCCTTAAACGCATCTACATGGCGTTTGTAAAATTTACCGGGTTCATAACAGGCAAAATGACTTTCAAAAGAAAAAAGCCCCATAAAAAGCGAACGATTTATGTATAGCTGCATGGCTTCACACCACGAAAGCCACAAGGCCCCCTCTTGAGAAGACCCTGTGATCCAGCAAATTTCGTCCCCGCGCACTTTTTCAGCTTGTTGATAATTTTCTGCGCGACCAATACCTGCTCTTTTGTATTCAGCTTCGGAAATTGCTTTCTGGCAAGACAAAAGTGCCTGAGTAATAAAATCAGGTAAACCATTCTCTTGAATAGAAAAGCCTTTAGTGACTAAGTCATCGACGACATTTTCAAATATGACTTCATCGAAAACATGTAGAGGCTGATAGGACGCAAGTTGTTCTCTATTCATCAGAGTATCTTTACCTTAGAGCGGTTGACTGACCGAGCATTTAGGGTGCTTGTATTCGTTAAAAAGTTTGCGAACTTATACTCGGGGTTGAGCCCTATGACAATTGCATCACCACCTTATTTCTGCGCTATTTTTTTATCGATAGAAGAAAATTTTTTTGTCGTTAGTCTTGACGATGAAAAGTCGCACGCTTCTTGCTTGCATCATATTCATTGGTGCAACAGCAAATCCCGTAAAAGGTAAACTAAATCAATAAGTAAACCGAGGTGTATATTTTAAGAATGCCGAGTAAAAGCGCTTTTCACATGTCCTCGTCACCTTTGTCTCATTCTTTGAAACACGCGGCTGCATTTAACAGTTGAAAAACCACTTGCGAGGCGTTTAAGTAGAAATATACAAAATACGTATCAGAATTTTTAGCAAAAAGAGTAACCCATGAGTCAAGATCAAACACAGATAGAAGAAACAGAGCATCATCTAGACTTAAGAAACTTGAGGTTAGACGACTACAACGACGTAAAAGCATTAATGGATAAGGTATACGCTAATGTTGGAGGCGCATGGCCTTATTCTAACTACAAAGCGCAAGTTACCACGTTTCCTGAAGGGCAAATATGTATTGAAGATAAAGGGAAAGTCGTTGCTTTTGCCATTTCAGTTATTGTTGATTACGACCAGTTCGGTGATAAACATAGTTACGATGAAATAACCGGTGATGCCTATCTGACAACGCACGATCCGAATGGTGATGTGCTTTATGGCGTAGAGGTTATTGTTTGCCCAGAATACCGCGGCCTTCGCTTAGGCCGGCGTCTTTATGAAGCGCGCAAAGAACTATGTAGAAACTTAAATCTAAAATCAATTATGGCTGGAGGCCGTATACCCAATTATAGAAACTATGCAGATGAACTGTCGCCTTATGAATACATTGAGCAAGTTAAACTCAAGGATATTTACGACCCCATTTTGACGTTTCAACTATCAAACGGTTTTGAAGTTAAGCAAGTAATGACCGCCTACCTCCCTGAAGATGAAGCATCTAAGGGGTATGCCACCCTGCTTCAATGGCACAACATTTACTACGAGCCTGGCACGCCGTCATTGATCGCTAGCAGAAAATCAAGTGCGCGCATAGGATGTATTCAGTGGCAAATGCGGTATTTTAATAATGTCGAGGAGCTGTTACAGCAGGTTGAGTACTTCGTCGACGCACTGTCTGACTATTCGTGCGATGTGGCCTTGTTCCCTGAATTTTTTAATGCTCCGCTTATGGGCCTAAGTCCGTCTGATTCGTCCATAGACGCTATTTGGCATTTGTCTACTTACACTGATGAAATTTTAACTGCCGTATCGCATTTAGCGGTGTCATACAATATAACAATTATCGCGGGTTCGATGCCTGTAGTAGAAGATGAACAGCTGTATAACGTTAGCTATATTTGCAAAAGGGACGGGACCATAGAGAGCCAGTACAAACTTCATCCAACACCTCATGAAAAAGAGGACTGGATCATGAAGGGTGGAAACAGCCTCAAGACATTTGATACCGACTTTGGAAAAATCGGCGTGTTAATCTGTTATGACGTAGAGTTCCCAGAGTTAGCGCGCATTCTTTCCGACCAAGAGATGCAGATCTTGTTTGTCCCCTTTTGGACGGATACAAAAAATGGCTACCTGCGTGTCCGTCGCTGTGCACAAGCAAGAGCTATTGAAAACGAATGTTACGTAGCAATTGCAGGAAGTGTAGGAAACCTGCCAAAAGTTGATAACGTGGATATTCAATATGGACAGACTGCCGTATTTTCCCCTAGTGATTTTGCATTCCCTCACGATGCTATCGTGTCAGAGACTACACCCAATACTGAAATGACGCTGATTGTTGATTTAGACCTAGACAAACTGACTAAATTGCAAAATGAAGGTTCAGTGAGAAACTACCTTGACCGACGTCGCGATTTATACCGTGTGGAGTGGATTGGCGATAAAAATTAACACGATGTTTTTTGCTAATTAAGCGGCTAAATCACTCGAATTTCAACTTCTTTGGCTTATGTTTATTGACATTCAACATAAGCCGTAGAATTTCCCTTAATTTAGCGATAACATGAAATCGTGCGCAAAGAAAAATGTGCTCTCTTGAACAATATAGAAGATGTCGACACCATGAAGAGAGCGCTACATAAAGAGATTATAAATTTACTATGGCAAATAATTCTAAAAGCGATGAGTTTCCAACCATAAGATTGGATGAAGAAGACCGTCGAGACTATCAGACGAAAAGACAGGCTACTCCCACAAAGACGACTACGCCCTCACCTTCCTCGTCGGCTAACCGTCAGCCATCAAATAGTGGAAGTAGCAACGGTATCTGGGTTGTATTAGTTGCCCTAATTGCTTTAGCGGCATGCGGTGGTTGCTACTACTTGTACACCCTGCTTGAGCAACAAAAAGCCGTGGCTGAACAGGCCGAAAAGCGAATCATGCAATTAGAGAACAAACTTTCTGCCACAGGCGAAGAAATTGGCGAGTCTACTGTTGCTTTGCAGGTTAAAGTGACCGAGTTGACTAACAAGACAAACGAACTTTGGGAGCAAATGGATAAGCTATGGGCTTCAGCATGGCGTCGAAACCAACAAGAAATCGCTGACCTTGGCGACCGTGTAGGAAATGTTCAAACAGCACTTAATAAAAACATCAATGCCGTTTCTGACGATGTAAAGACGCAAACTGCGGCTATTGGTTCAGTTAAAAATCAATTAGCGTCTTTAGCTGATGAGTTACTGGCTGTTAACGTTCAGTTAGAACAAGCGGTAAACGACAAACAAAGCACACAGCAAAGCGTTCGTAACCTAACCGATAAGCTATCGGTGTTAGAACAACGCAATACGACCTTGTCTGGACGCATCACCAGTTTGGAAAATGAAATCCGAGATATAGCCACCAAAGTTGTCTCAAGAAGCGGCTCAACGGGTGGCAGCGGGTCTGCCCCTTCTCCCTCAGTTAATTAATAACGCTTAACGTACGTGTTCCAAGAGTAACTAACTTAGTACAGCAAGCGATGTACAGCGTGTAATAAAGAAAGGGGCGAATCGCCCCTTTCTTGTTGTCGTGGTAGAATTGCCCTCTTTTTAAAATCAATAGGACTTAATGCGCAATGAGTGAACAAGCGCCCAAACGTTTAAATAAATATATCAGCGATACTGGCCTGTGCTCTCGCCGTGAAGCCGATAAACTCATTGAGCAAAATCGCGTTACCGTTAATAATCAGCCGCCGGAACTAGGTACTAAGATAGGCCCTAGCGATACAGTAAAAGTAGATGGTAAGGTTGTAGGTGCGGTAGCGTCAGACAAATCAGACCGCGTATATATTGTTTATAATAAGCCAATAGGTATTACTTGCACCACCGAACGTCATGTTAAAGGCAATATTATTGACGCTATAGGTCACAAAGAACGCATATTCCCCGTAGGCCGATTAGATAAGCCTTCTGAAGGGCTAATTATTCTTACCAGTGATGGCGATATCGTCAACAAGATCCTTCGCGCTGAAAACGCGCACGACAAAGAGTATGAAGTAACGGTAAACCAGCCAATAAGCGAGCGCTTTGTAAAACGAATGGCGCGGGGCGTTCCTATTTTAGGAACGGTAACAAAACCTTGCATCGTTAAACCTACCGGCAAAAACAAGTTTACTATCATTCTCACCCAAGGGCTTAATCGTCAAATACGCAGAATGTGTGAGTTTTTGGGTTACGAGGTCACCAAGCTCAAGCGAACGCGTATTATGCATTTGGAACTCAGTAATTTAAAGGCCGGTCAGTGGCGAAATCTTACCGAGAGAGAACTGGCTACGCTGCAAAATGCGGTAAAACACTCAGTTAAAACAGTCTAGGTAACTTTTTATTTAAGCTCTTGATATATTCAAAAGTATTATCGTACAAGTTCTACTAGACTGAAGGTAATACACACCTTTGAAGAGAACTTGCATTGAGTATTAGCCATACACATTTTTCCATTAATGGTGGCGCTTATTTAGGCACAGAGGTTGCTGCAAACTACGACATGTTTTTTGTCGCACTTTCTATATTAATAGCTATTACAGCAGCATTACTCAGCTTTATTTTTGCTTCACGTATATTTCGTGCAGACTTTAAAAACGAGCGGTTTATTTGGACAGTTGCATCGGCTTGTTTTCTTGGCTTCGGAATCTGGTCGATGCACTTCGTTGGCATGTTGGCCTATGAACTTCCTATTGCTATATCGTATGACCCCAGCATTACACTCTTATCAGTACTCCCCGCAATATTTGCAAGCTACATAGTTATTTCACATCATCAAAGAAAAAATAAAAAGCTATGGCTGAGAAGCTTATATATGGGGGGCGGGATCGGCAGTATGCATTATATTGGGATGATGGCAATGCAGATGGATGCCGTTATGGCTTACGATCTCTGGCTTTTTTCTGTGTCCATCGTTGTGGCCGTGGTTTTGGCAGGGGTATCTCTTAAAGTACACGCTACCATCGCAAATAGAGAAGTTAATGTCGTACAGCAGCTCATTCCCGCCATTATTATGGGCAGTGCCATAGCAGGTATGCACTATACGGGTATGTTGTCTATGCACGTGTACCCCCTCCCTTCTACCGTTTTCATTGACAACCAAGATGCAAAAAGCCTTGGCTACCTTGTCGCCTTCATGGTTGTGTTTTTCGCACTTATTTTGATTTTGTTAATTGAAATGAGAGCAAGAACGCTGTCAGCGGATAGGTTTACTGCCGTACTAAACACAGTTCAAGAAGGCGTCTTCACTTTTGACTCTGACGGTCGTCTGGAATTCATTAATCCAGCGGCGTTAACTATGTTTGGATATCAAGAGCATGAATTGAAGTTTCGCCGTGTAAGCGATCTCGTCAGTCAAAATAATTCGGGCAATCATGTATTACTTAACGAAGTAATTAAAAGTGTTGAAGGAAGAGATTTGGGAAATATTCCGCATCGCATTGATGGAGTCAGAAAAAATGGTTCTACTTTCCCTCTTTCATTTTTAGTAAATAAATTGCCAGGTAATCACGAGGCTTTTGTATGTACGGTTAAAGACCTTTCAGATGTAAAAAATCAAGAGGTGTTCACACAAACTGTTTTTGATACCTTACCAGATATGCTGATTGTAAAGGATGCCAATACCCTTGCCTTTACCCACGTAAACAACATGGTTGCACAACATCTTAAAATGACAAAATCTGACCTTGTAGGCTTAACCGATTTCGATGTATTTGAACTAGACGAAGCAAAACGTATAGTGGCATCAGATACGAAGCTTATTGAAAGTGGACAAACTCGGAGCTGTGAAGAAGAAAGGTTTGTGATTAACGGAAAGGCACATTATTTCCAAATTAAAAAAGTAATCATTCAAGACGGCAACAATAGAGCACAATACTTATTATCACTTTCTGAGGATATTACGGAATTAAGGAAAACTGAACAAGAACTTCAGGCACTTCACAAGCGAATGTCAATGGCCGCTGATGCGGCACATATTGGTGTTTGGGAGTGGGACTTAACGACTAATGAACTCATATGGGATGACTGGATGCACCGCATTTACAGTATCCCCAAAGAGGAATTTGACGAGCACTACAGTGTATGGGCGAGCACTGTCCACGTTGACGATTTTGAGTCACTTAAAGCGCATATAGACCACACCATTAGTACCAAGTCAGACTTCCATACCCAATTCAGAGTCCAAGTAGGAAAGAACAAATTCCGTTATATTCGCGCTGATGGACGATTAGAAAACAATAAAATGTTCGGAATAAATATGGATATCACCGAGCAAATAGAAGCGGAGCGTCGCATTACCGAGTTAGCTACCCACGACTCACTTACCGGTTTGTCTAATCGCTATGCACTAGCAACCTTTGTGAAAAAAGAATTTGCGCGCGTTGAAAGGTCAAACAAACGTTGCCTATGCCTCTATTTAGATTTAAATAAATTTAAACCTATCAACGACACGTACGGGCACAACGTTGGTGATGAGGTATTGGTAGAGATAGCTAAACGTTTATCATCCATATGCAGGTTATCTGACATGGCAGCTAGGGTGGGCGGCGACGAGTTTGTCATTATTGTTTCAGACATAGACGAAAAGTATGACATAGCGAGCATTATTCAACGCACACATAATGAGATCATCCGGGCGGTAATAACCTCGAAAGGTGAAATGTTTGTGGATGCCAGTATAGGTTTTGCTATTTACCCTACTTAAGCCAAAACTTTCGATGACCTCATCAGAGTTGCTGACGAAAGAATGTTCAACAACAAAACTTCATCGACTAGTTAAAAAAAAGCGCCCATTGGGCGCTTTTCTTGAAACCTAGTCTTATCGACGTAGACCTAGACGCTTGATAAGGTCAAGGTAACGCTCAGCGTTCTTGCCTTTAAGGTAGTCTAGAAGCTTACGACGTTGGCTAACCATACGTAGAAGACCACGACGTGAGTGGTGATCTTTCTTGTGATCAGCAAAGTGACCTTGAAGCTTGTTGATGTTGTGAGTAAGCAAAGCAACTTGAACTTCTGGTGAACCAGTGTCGCCTTCTTTAACGCCGTACTCAGCAATGATTTTTGCGGTTTCTGCTTTAGTTAGTGACATATCATTCTCCTAATATTAATGCTTCGCCGATCACTAATTCAGCAAAGCGGAATGAGCGCCGTATTATAATGACGTTTACAGACTTAGCAAGCCATAAACCGTCTTTATTTACCGGCGCAGCTACAATGGATAAACAACTCGACGTTTTGGGTTAACAAACACTTCTTGTTTAGGGATACCTTGGTCTTTCGGGTCAAGCACCCCTTCCCCTACGCCTAAGAAAATACCACTAGTATCTTCACCGTGGTAAACGCGGTAAGACACGCCTTCAATAAGTGATTCGCTACATACCCCTTTTACAGATTGACCGTTATCAAAGCGGTTTCTTTCCGCATCGTTAATAGTCACAAATGGTAAGCGACTTACAGCCGTATCCATAGGAATCAATAAGTCATCGAGTGCTTTAAATTCACCTTCTTCCAGTGATTCCTGAATTTCAATCAACTTATCCAGCGATACCATTTTATCCGTAGGATAGTCTGCGACTTCCGTGCGGTGTAAGCGAGTCACATAGGCGCCACAGACAAGGTTTTGACCCAAATCATCCACGATAGAGCGAATATAGGTGCCTTTGCTGCATTTAATGCGCATTTCTACAAACGGCAGTTCAATACGCAGTACATCCAGTTCATACACTTCAATATCGCGGGGCTCACGCTCAATTTCTATGCCTTGACGAGCATAATGATAAAGCGGCTTACCTTGATGTTTAAGCGCTGAAAACATGGACGGGATTTGTTTACTCTTACCTAGAAACGCCAAGCACGCATCACGTACTTGTTCTTCGCTTACATCAACAGGCTTTTCTTCAACCACTTCGCCATCGGCGTCAGACGTGGTGGTGCGTACGCCTAGTTGAGCAGTTACCTCGTAGGTCTTCTCAGCATCCAGAAGAAACTGCGAAAACTTGGTGGCTTCACCCAAGCACAGCGGCAGCATACCACTGGCAAGCGGATCAAGTGCGCCTGTATGACCAGCTTTTGCCGCTTTGTACAGCCAGCGCACTTTTTGTAACAGTTGGTTGGATGACCCACCAAGCGGTTTATCAAGCAATACTATGCCGTTAATCTCACGGCCTTTACGACGTCTTGCCATTTACTCCTGCTCTTGTGGATCGTCTTTATCGCGCTTTGACTCATCTTTTGCGATGGTCTGAGACACAAGATTAGAGATACGCATACCTTCAACAATCGACTTATCTTCAAAGAAGTGAAGATCAGGCACTGAGCGCATGCGAATACGTTTAGCTAGAATACTGCGAATAAACTTTTTGTATTCTGCCAGTTGTTTAATTTGCGCTTTACCTTCTTCTTCGGTGCTGTTGTAGATAGTCACAAAGATTTTTGCATGCGCTAAGTCGCGCGACACATCTACGTCAGAAACCGTGATCAAAGGCATGTCGCCAACGCGGTGCTTGTATTCATTTTGCAGAATGCTCGCCACTTCTTTATGGACTTGCTGAGCGACTCTGTCGGTACGTGAAAATTCACGGGCCATAATACTCTCCTTTCCTTATTTAACGCAGGGCATGCGAGAAGTCTGTTTACTGTATACAGACAAAAACGGGAGCACTCGGCCCCCGTTTTTCACATGCCGAATTAACTAAGGCAATTAAATTTCGCGCTTAACCTCAACGATTTCGAAGACCTCGATTTGGTCGCCTACTTTCACGTCGTTGTAGTTCTTAACGCCGATACCACATTCCATACCGTTACGTACTTCTTGTACGTCATCTTTAAAGCGACGCAGTGATTCTAGTTCACCTTCGTAAATTACTACGTTGTCGCGAAGTACACGGATTGGATTACTACGCTTAACGTTACCTTCAGTAACCATACAGCCCGCAATTGCGCCCAGTTTCGGTGACTTAAATACGTCACGTACTTCTGCAAGACCAATGATTTCCTGCTTGAATTCTGGTGCAAGCATACCACTCATGGCCGCTTTCACTTCGTCAATTAGGTTATAGATAACGCTGTAGTAACGTAAATCAATTTCTTCAGCCTCTAGTACGCGACGCGCTGTTGCATCGGCACGAACGTTAAAGCCTAGTACGATAGCGCCTGATGCAGCCGCAAGGGTTGCGTCAGTCTCAGTGATACCACCTACACCACTACCGACAATGTTCACTTTTACTTCAGAAGTAGAAAGCTTAACAAGTGATTCAGAAATTGCTTCTACAGAGCCCTGTACGTCAGCTTTAAGTACGATGTTAAGTTCGCTAACGTCACCTGATTCCATGTTCGCAAACATGTTTTCAAGTTTCGCTTTCTGCTGACGAGCAAGTTTAAGTTCACGTTTCTTCTGATGACGTTTCGCTGCTACTTCTCGCGCTTTACGCTCGTCTTTAACAACGGCTGCGTCTTCACCCGCTACCGGAACACCAGACAGACCAAGTACTTCCACAGGCGTAGAAGGACCAGCAATCTTCATCTCATTACCGTTTTCGTCGCGCATAGCACGAACACGGCCGTACTCTTCGCCACATAGTAGAATGTCACCAGCGCGCAATTGGCCTTCTTGAACCAATACAGATGCTACTGGACCACGACCTTTATCAAGGCGAGATTCAATAACAATACCGCGACCTGGGCCTTCAGCTACTGCTTTAAGGTCAAGAACTTCAGCTTGTAGAACGATAGCTTCAAGCAGTTCGTCTACGCCCATACCTGTTTTCGCAGAAACGTTACAGAACTGGTGCTCACCGCCCCACTCTTCTGAGATAACTTCTAGTTGAGATAGCTCGGTTTTAACGCGATCAGGGTCGGCTGTTTCTTTATCCATTTTGTTTACTGCAACGATAAGAGGTACACCTGCCGCACGAGCGTGCTGTACCGCTTCTTTCGTTTGAGGCATTACGCCGTCATCTGCAGCAACAACAAGGATAACAATGTCCGTCGCCGTGGCACCACGAGCACGCATTGCAGTAAACGCGGCGTGTCCAGGTGTATCTAGGAACGTAATTTCGCCGTTCTCTGTTTCTACCTTGTATGCACCGATATGCTGTGTAATACCACCGGCTTCACCGTCTGCTACTTTCGCGCGACGAATGTAGTCAAGCAATGACGTTTTACCGTGGTCAACGTGGCCCATGATGGTTACAACAGGTGCACGTGTGGTTTTTTCACCGCCAGTGCCATCTGCCAACAACTCATCTTCAAGTGCGTTGTCGTTAACAAGCTCGTACTTATGACCCATTTCTTCAATTACTAGTACCGCTGTATCTTGGTCTAGTACTTGGTTTATGGTGGCCATTTCGCCCATTTTCATCATCGTTTTGATAACTTCGTTAGACTTAATGGCAAGCTTGCTTGCTAGTTCGCCAACGGTAATGGTTGCGCCAAGCTTAACAACGCGCTCTACAGGTGCAGCAGGCTTGTTAAAGCCTTGCTTAAGATGCTCACCCGCATTTTTCTTCGACTTGCGACGACGGCGCGATGAACGCTCAACCTGCATGTCTTCTTCGTCTTCCGCTTCTTGAGCATAGCGGTTAGAGTGCAAATGAACTTCTTCAGCTTCTGCTTTCTTGCGTCGCTCTTCTTCTTCTTTCCAACGACGCTCGTTTTCTTCAGCAAGTTTACGTGCTTCATCAGCCGCTTTCTTCGCGTCTTCTTCAAGCTTCTTCTGTGCTTCTTCTTCTTGCGCTTTACGAAGACGCTCTTCTTCCTGACGAGCCGCTTCTGCTTCCGCTTTCTCAGCTTCAGTTAGTTCTGGTTCGTCTTTCTTACGTGCTTCAGCTTCTTTCTTCGCTTGTTCAGCACGACGTGCGCGCTCTTCTTCAGCAGCTTTCTTCGCTTCTTCAGCTTTACGCGCTTTCTCTTCAGCGGCTTTTTTCGCTTCAGCCGCTGCTTTTTCTTCCGCTTCGCGCTTCAGACGAGCTTCTTCTTCAAGACGCTTCGCCTCTTCTTCCGCTTGACGCTGCTGCTCTTCAACGTCGCTGCGCTTAACGTATGTGCGCTTCTTGCGTACTTCCACTTTCACTTCTTTAGACTTACCAACACTTAATGTGCTAGTTGTCTTACGCTTGAGTGTCATACGCGTTGGTTCAGCTGCGCTGCCGTGTTGCTTACTTAAATGATCCAATAGTTTCTGTTTCTCGTCTTCGTTTACCTGATCGCCGGCACTCTTAGAGATACCCGCGTCTTTAAACTGGCCAACCAATCGGTCAACGGTCGTACCAATGTCGCTGGCGAGCTTTTCAATAGATACATCTGCCATTACGTAATTTTCCCCCTGTTGACCTTACTCTTCTTCACTGAACCATACGATATTACGAGCCGCCATGATTAACGCACCGGCTTTCTCTTCGTCTAGTTCATCGATATCACTGATATCATCGGTACCTTGTTCTGCTAATTCTTCCAGGTCAGTAACACCGCGGCTGGCCAACACATAAGCCACGTGTTTACTCATACCTTCAAGATTTAATAAGGCTTCTGTAGGCTCTGCACCTTCAAGCGATTCTTCGTTCGCCAGTGCACGCGTGGTTAGGAAAGCACGCGCTCTGTTGCGCAGCTCTTCAACCATTTCTTCATCTAACCCTTCAACCGCTAGAAGTTCACTTGCTGGCACGTATGCCACTTCTTCTAGCGTTGTAAAGCCTTCATCTACTAGGACAGACGCAAACTCTTCGTCAATGTCCAAACCAGCAGTAAACAGATCAAGTACCTTCGCGTTTTCTTCTTCGTGTTTCTTGTTGAGATCGTCAACCGTCATCACGTTAAGTTCCCAGCCTGTAAGCTGGCTAGCTAGGCGAACGTTTTGACCGCTGCGGCCAATTGCCTGAGCTAGGTTATCTGCTTCAACCGCTACGTCCATGCTGTTGCTATCTTCGTCAACAACAATTGACGCAACTTCAGCAGGAGCCATTGCGTTAATAACGAATTGCGCTGGATTCTCGTCCCATAGCACGATATCAACACGCTCACCGCCAAGCTCACCTGATACGGCTTGGACACGTGAACCACGCATACCAACACACGCACCTACTGGGTCTAAGCGCTTGTCGTTAGTTTTAACCGCAATCTTTGCACGAGAACCTGGGTCACGCGCTGCAGATTTAATTTCTAGTGTCTCTTCCGCAATTTCTGGTACTTCCAGACGGAAAAGCTCAACTAGCATGTCTGGGTGCGTACGGCTAATAAATAGCTGTGCGCCACGTGCTTCTGGACGAATAACGTAAAGAAGGCCACGTACACGGTCGCCCGGACGGAAAGTTTCACGAGGAAGCATGTCATCGCGGTAGATAACACCTTCAGCGTTGTTACCTAAGTCGATGATGATGTTGTCGCGGTTTACTTTCTTAACCGTACCTGTAACCAGCTCACCTACTTTGTCTTCGTACTCAGCAATCATCTGCTGACGCTCAGCTTCACGTACTTTTTGTACAATCACTTGCTTTGCGGTCTGCGTAGTTATGCGGTCGAATTTAATAGATTCAATCTGTTCTTCCACATAATCGCCAAGCTGTATCTCTGGTTCGTCGATCTGCGCCGCAGAAATCGTAATTTCAGCAAATGGGTTTTCCTGTTCTTGATCATCAGGGATAACCAACCAGCGACGGAATGTATCAAAGTCACCAGACGTTCTGTCGATGCTTACACGAACTTCAATTTCGCCTTCGTTTTTCTTTTTTGTTGCACTAGCGATCGCAAACTCTAGCGCTTCAAAAATTTTCTCTCTAGGCACTTGTTTTTCATTTGAAACGGCTTCCGCCACTAACAAAATTTCTTTATTCATTTTCGCCTCTCTTTTGCTTTCGTCGATGAAAGCAGAGCTGTTCCGTTAATCGAACGTGGGAACAACGTTACCTTTTTCGATATTCGCCACAGCTAACTGGAACTGCTGGCCATCCACTTCAATACTTACGATGCCATTTTCGCACGCGAGTACTTTGCCTTTAAAATTACGTCTGTCATCCATTGGCATAGACAAACGAATTTGAACCACTTCACCCACAGACTCGATATAGTGCTTCTCTTTGAAAAGCGGTCTGTCCATACCCGGTGATGACACTTCCAAGTTGTATTCAGTGCTAATTGGATCTTCAACGTCCAAAATTGCGCTAACCTGATGACTTACATCTGCACAATCATCAACGGTAATACCGTTTTCATGATCAATAAAAACGCGAAGAATAGAATGTTTCCCCGCTCGTACAAACTCGATCCCAACCAACTCAAAACCAAGTGCTTCAACACCTGGCTCTAGCATTTCGGTTAGTTTCTCTTCAAGTTTTGCCAATGCAAACCTCCAAAAACGAAAAAAGGGCCTAAAGCCCACCTGTCATCACCCGGCTCAGCGAGGCTGACTCCAGGTTTTAATACAACAAAAAGCCCCGGACTAGCGGGGCTTTTATTAAAATTCTGAACCCATACCTGCCAACAAGGGCAGTTGCAAACCTATGGGTAAAACCACCGTTAGGTGATAGCTTGCTAATGATAAGTGCGTTACTTTCCTGTACTGAGGGAGCCCGCTCTCATCACCTAATGAGCACATTATACGTATAGCCGTCGCATTAAGCAACAGCCAATAGGCGCAGACACGGGAGGGTGTCGATTTTTTCTGTGCAAAATTCGGTCTGCATGAAAGTATTTTAATTGCGGTTTAGTCCTGCAGACTTAGTCTTGGTCTCTAAATGTCGCTTTAATTTCAAGAATTTTAGGCATAATTTCTATCATCAAATCGACAAGCTTGGGTTCGAAATGCTCTCCCTTTTGGCTTTGAAGAAAATCGACCGTCTTTTCAATACTCCAGGCGTCTTTATAAGGACGTTTGCTGGTTAAGGCATCGAAAACATCAGCAATGGCACAAATACGTCCCTCAATGGGAATATCTTCACCCGCAAGCCCTTTAGGATAGCCTGACCCGTCCCATTTTTCGTGGTGGGTTAGCGAAACAGACTTTGCAACATTCAATAACAAAGAATCGCCGCAATCACCGATAATTTCCGCACCAATCTCAGGGTGATGTTTCATGGTGGCAAACTCTTCGTCTGTCAGCTTCCCTGGTTTCAACATTATACTATCAGCAATACCAATTTTGCCGATGTCGTGCATCGGGGCAGCATGAAGCAGAATTTCAGCCTGTTTATCTGTAAGTCCATAGGCAAGCGCAAGTTCTTTCGAATAATGGCTCATTCGCATGACATGCATACCCGTTTCATTATCCTTGTATTCTGCTGCCTTACCCAAACGCTGAACAACTTGTAATCGGCTGTCCAGCAACTCGTCTGCCTGTACTAAGCTTAGATGAGTTTTAACCCTCGCTTTTACAATGGCTGGTGATATAGGCTTTGTAATATAGTCCACCGCGCCAGCTTCAAAACCTTCTGTCTCTTCGTGCTCGTCATTTAGCGCCGTGACAAAGATAACGGGGATATGCCTTGTACTTGAAAGCTGTTTAAGCCGGCGGCATACTTCAAAACCCGTCAGCCCTGGCATCATAACGTCAAGTAATATCAAATTTGGCTGTCTAGTTTCAGTGAGCTTTAACGCTTCTTCGCCATTTCTCGCAAAAATAAGCTGATAATCATTAGCGAGAACTTGCTTTAAAACCCTTAGGTTTACTGGCTCATCGTCAACGAGTAATAAAGTAGGTTTTGTGATTTCAATGTTTAACATGCCGCGTCTCTTGGCTACTTTAATTCTTGTATCAATGTAGAGATGCGCTCATGCGCCAACTCGAACTCGAAATCATCGATATCTAAGAGAATTTGAGTTATCTGTTCTTTGTGACTAGAACACCCAACCTCGCGTAAAAATGACAATTCATCTTCATCTACCATGTTTTGCTCTACACTATCGAGCATAGCCTCCAAATGACTCAGGAGCAATGCATTATTGATACTTTCATTAATGGCATTTTCGGCATACAGTGGCGATTCGCCAAGCATCAACTCGATTTTATCTAAGGCATCACGAAGACGGTTAACGTCTTCAATATTCACCTCTGATTTTAGAGCCTGAGCTTCAATTTCCCTGGTCGTATGATAGAAGGTGATTAAGCAAAGATTACCCGATGTACCTTTTAAACCGTGTGAAAGTGTAGCAACCGCTTCATAGTCTTCACGAATTGCCGCCCCCATTAAGTCGTCGACTTTATCTCTGCAGGTAGAAGAGAATTTATCCACCTCTTGTAGGACGGCCTCTTCACTTCCCCATAAATCGACGGCCTTCTTCAAATCCAACACGTTTTTATCAACTTTAAGTGTAGATGCTGGGGCATTTACTTCTAATGTGTCTGGTACCGAGTCGACCTGAAGCGTATCTATGTTAAGCACGCGAGTAATCTCGTCCATTAATTGAGAGAAATCGACGGGCTTGTTGGCGAACCCTTCCATTCCCGCCTGCTGCGCGGCATGTTTGTCCTGCACTAAGACACTAGCGGTCAGCGCAATAATGGGCGTAGGTGGTAAGCTATTTTCTTTTTCAAACTCTCGACGCTGTTTGGCTGCTTCTAGGCCATCTAACTTAGGCATCTGTAAATCCATCAGTACCACGTCAAACGACTTAGCGCGCATTTTATCTAATGCAACCTGTCCATCTGTTGCCGTTTCTACACTGTGGCCAGCGCGTTTTAGCAGCAACGAAAGCAACTCAAGGTTTTGCTGCACATCATCAACAACAAGTACGGTTAACGAGGTTTCAATGCGTGCTGCTTTCGAAGAGAGCTCACTAGATACATAATCATCAATTTCTACAACTTCTAGCGGGAGTCTGAAAGTAAAGGTCGTTCCTTTACCTTTTTCGCTAGTTGCACAAATATTACCGCCCATCAGTTCAACTAACTGCTTGGAAATAGTTGTTCCCAGCCCCGTGCCGCCGTACTTTCGACTCATCGATGCATCTGCTTGAGAGAACGGGTCGAATACCCTTTCTACTTGCTCTTGCGTCATACCAATGCCGGTATCTGTCACATCAAAATACACAAACTTTTCATCACTTTTGACATTGATAGTCACTTCACCCTCGTGAGTGAATTTAACGGCGTTGCCTATCAGATTGTTAAGTACCTGTCGCATTCGCTCCGGTACACCTCTATATCCGTTAGCTACCGAATCATCGACATTAAGTACAAGTCCAACTTTTTTGCGTTTGGCTTCTAACCAAAATGTTGAAATTACCAAATCCAACTCTTCGCGAATAAGGAAATCGCGATAATCTAAATCAAGCTTACCTTTATCTAACTTCGCGCTATCAAGTATGTCGTTAAGAAGATGCAGCAATGAACGTGCGGAACGGTTTATCGTGGTTAAGTGAGATTTTTGCTCTTCGCGTAAGGCTTCTCCTAACATGAGGTCGCTAAAGCCTATTATTGCATTCATAGGCGTACGGATTTCATGACTCATATTAGCAAGAAATGCGGTACGCGCAGCGGCAGCTTGCTCTGCATTTTCCTTTGCCGCTTTTAATTCATTTTCCATCACTTTCCGATGTGTAATGTCAGATATGAAGCCGTCTACATAGAGCACCATGCCATCATCGTCCTTAACCTGCACTCCATGCTCGATAACCCACTTCACCTCGCCAGATTTTGCGACGATTCTATATTCACATGAAAAGGCGCCTTCATCAGGGCTAATAGATGAAAGGCGCTCTACGTCATCAGGATGGTAAAGATCGGTGAAAGAGCGCTTTGGGTTGGGCAGTATGAAATCTTCAGGCGGGTAACCGGTTACTTCTGTTACAGCATCACTAATAAACACCATGGGCCACCCTGGCATACTTAAACAGCGATAAGCCATACCGGGAATGTTAGAGATAAGGCTTCTAAACTTAGCTTCACTCTCGCGCAATGCATCTTCCATTTCCTTGCGTTTGCGTAAATCAGAAGCGAAAGAGACAAAAACGGGTTTCCCATCAATTTTTGTATAGCCGACACCTAGGCGCACTGGTATACGCTCACCATCTTTGCGAAGTACTTCTACTTCTCTTCCTGTACCAATAATTTGCACAGTTGGCACTACTCGCTGACTGAAGAAGTCATCACCGAATAAATGGCGTCTTTCAGGAGTTATTATCTCAGATGCGTGCATACCGATTATTTCTTGCTGGGTATAGCCATAGATACGCTCAACAGAGGGGTTAGCGGTTTTGATAATGCCTTTGTCATCTACCGTCAGAATGGCGTCGACCGCGGTTTCGGTGATAGCGCTTTGAATTCGCTCACTTTCAATGGCGCGTATCATTAGATCGCGGTACTTGAATAGTAAGCTAATACCTAAAACAAGAATAATCAGTGCCAAGGTGACAATGGCAATAGCAATAGCAAGAAAAACAGCGATACCTGATGACTGATTTGACGTCTCCAGTCCAGGTGGCAGAACGAACCTAGCAGCTGCCATACCTGTATAATGCATTCCAGAGATCGCTAACCCCATAACAAGACTTGCAAGTAATACATGCTTCCCGAGCATCTTTCTGCTTCTGATTGCAGCCGTTATACCGAACTTGATCCACAGCGATAGCATTGCCAACCCTACAGCGACCACAATAGACAGTGCAAACATACCAATGTCATAGCGAAGAAGTGGCGCCATCTCCATTGCGGCCATACCACTGTAATGCATGGTACCTATGCCAGCCCCCACCAATACACCGCCTAATACTATTTCCGCGATACTTATACGTGTTTTAACTAAAAGGTTAAGCGCGACCCAAGCCGCAGCGATACCTGGAATGGCAGAAAGTGTGGTAATTAAAGGGTCGTAATCTACCGGCAAGCAAAGTTCAAACGCTGTCATACCCAAAAAGTGCATTGACCAGATGCCACCACCAAGCGCGATGCTTCCTGTTCCTAATAACGTACTTCGTCTAAGCGCGTCGTGAGTAACAGAAGCTTGCCCCGCAACGTTAAACGCCATAAATGACGCAAACACGGCTACCGATAAGGATAAAACAACAAGAGGAAAATGATATGCCCCCTGAATTAAAGTGGCGTGTTCTTCAAAAGTAAAAAAACGAGATATCATAACGCGGCCATACTACCTATTAATCTAATTTCTAATGGTGCGACACCTATAACTTAGCACACTCACATATGAAGTGCGGTTATCAATTCGTAGCAATTAATTCAATATTATCGTGTAAAACAAGAAGTCAAAGCGTTTTGTTTGCTGAAAAGAAAAAACCCAGCAAAAGCTGGGTTTTTAAAGTGGTTGCGGGAGCAGGATTTGAACCTACGACCTTCGGGTTATGAGCCC
>NZ_CACSIH010000176.1:48930-49052 GCF_902705805.1 Alteromonas alvinellae
ACCAGACTGCTCCATCCCGCGACTGTACGGTAAAGCTTGCGATTGCAATGCTTTGTAATTCTGGTTTTCAGATTGGTTGCGGGAGCAGGATTTGAACCTACGACCTTCGGGTTATGAGCCCG
>NZ_CACSIH010000176.1:49060-49162 GCF_902705805.1 Alteromonas alvinellae
CCAGACTGCTCCATCCCGCGCTTGTACGGTAAAGCTTGCCTTTGCAATGCTTTGAAATTCTGGTTACTTTCTGTGGTTGCGGGAGCAGGATTTGAACCTACG
>NZ_CACSIH010000177.1:0-7721 GCF_902705805.1 Alteromonas alvinellae
TTTAGAGGGGAAAATCCCTAGAACCCCATAGTGGTGTGATTTCCGCGCTACTGGGCTGATCGCTTTTTATAAGCAGTAATACACCAACAGCAAAAAGTAGCGCAGTAAAAATGGCGACAAAAGGCATCACACCGTGAACGCCAACAAAGCCAAGGCAAAGCTGTCCTAACGAGCTGCCACCATAGAACGCTCCCATATAAAGGCCCACGCGCTTGGCGCGGTCGGCTTCATTACCATGTAATAACCAAGACTCAACAACAACGAATACACCTGCAACGGCAACGCCAGCAACGAACCGGGCAAGCAACCAAACGCTGGCGTCAGGGATTGCAGGCATTATGGCAATAGTAGTGATGAGCGTACCTAAACACCAAACAAATCCGTTTCGGTGTCCCAAGCGGGTAACCAAAGGCTCAATGGCCAACGCACCGAGAAGAAGGCCTGCATAAAAGCTACTTGCTAACCAACTGGCCAGCGACGTATCAAGGCCATAGTGCGTTAGCATAAGTGGAATGAGGCTCATTAAATAGCCTGACGCTATCGCATACATTGCCAGGGCAATCACCGGCGCTGAAATGCGTACTTTAGGCTCTGTAGACAATGTGTTTTCCAACGTTAAAGCCCCTGCAATCCGCAACTGCGTTCTAATGGCTATTAATTATTTGCGGGAATATGAGGGAATTTAACGGCGAGGTAAAACAAAAAGAAATGGTCGTAAAGAGCGATTTTATTACATGTTGAAGTGTGGAGGTGGTCTGAAAAGACGCTGGTTATAAGCGCGCACCGCAGGGCCAAGTTATCGCCCCTGCTTGCTTACAATTTTGCTATTTACATTTGAAAGCGTACGCCTGCAAATACGGTTCTTTCGAGGGCAGGTTCGATACCATCATTTCTCACGCGAGAATAATAGTTCTCGTCTAAAAGGTTATTAATGCCTCCATATACTGCCCATTGCGAATCGATACGATATTCAGCGGTCAGGTCAACAACTTCATAGGAAGGAATTAGCGCGGCTATTTCATCGATGCCTGTTCCTCTAGACGCATTCGAGTCTTGCCAAAATTGCTCGTCTACCATTGTCGCAGTAAGCGCGACATCAAGCTTTTCCGTGTTGTATATAAACCCGGCGCGTAAAAGATACTCCGGTGCAAAAGCGGTGGTATTTCCAACCAGGCTCTCGTTAAGGGAAGAGACGATTTCGGCATCAAGCAACGAGCCATTGGCAAAAATTCTAAAACTTTCGTCAGCACGACCCGCAAAAAGGTCGTAGTCGACGCTAAACTCTACGCCTTGATGGCGAGAGTCGCCAGAGTTCACTCGCTCTATGTCAGCGATATTTACCTGAATAGTTTCAATTTTGTCGTCAAAGTCGATTCTAAACGCGCTCACGTCAAGTACAAGACCATCAACAGGCATGGCGCGGTAACCAAATTCATAGTTCATTGCACTAGAAACATCGGGGCCATTTGAGCTGGCGAGTTCTGAATTGGGGTTGGCCAAATCATCAAATCGTTGAGGGCGATAAGATTCAGAAACGTTTGCATAAAGCTCACTGATTTCGTTGAGCTGATACATCATGCCAAGACCGAGTAGCAGTTCATTTTCAGTCTCGTCTACGTCGATAGGATCTCGGTTTAGACTTGGATTTTTAGTCAACTCTTCTAAGTCGTAATTAACGCGCTCATAACGTAGGGTAGGTACCACACTCAATTTATCGAATTTGAATAAATTTTCGATAAATACGGCGTTATACGTCATTTTACGGTCTTGATCGAATAGCAAGTCAGCGGCGTTCTGTTGGTTAGAGCGAATATCGCTACTGACGTGACGAGTTCTTGGGCTATCTCCCCAGTAAGAGGTTGTCCCCACAGTCAGCACATTGTTGTCGCCCCAGGCTTGCGCATAACGGGCGTCGAAGCCCCAATTATCGAATTCTTGTTGATCAATATTTGTGGTAGCAGGCTCATTCTCAGGCTCAGAAAATTGCCCAGAACGGCGACTAAAGCGGTCCATGTATGAATACCAGACATTCGCGTCAAGCGTCGCACTATCGCTAATCTTCTGCGCAAAAGTAAAATTAGCCAGTACTTGTTCTATCTCAACACGATTGAATGGGGTTAATGTTTGATTGCGGTCTTGTTCAAATTCCGTCGTACTCAAACGACCTGCTTCACCAGAGTCTGAGTTGTATACATCAAGTTCGAAACCAAGGCGAATGTCGTCAAACCCTTCATAAGCCACACTAACGTGGCCTGATGTTACATCGAAATCTTCATTATCTCGAGGGCCGTCGGCCGAACGGTGGTCTACCGATGCAAAGAAACCGAAGTCTCCAGTTGAAGTGGCAAACTCATTATAAGTGCTATATAGCCCATTGCTCCCGAGTGCTTGATCGGTTCGAAAGCCCGTATCGCGGCCTACTTCTGCGCGCTTGGTAATAAAGTTTACCGTCGGCCCTATTTGTGGACCGTAAATTAAACCCGACCCGCCGCGAACGAATTCTATGCGCTCAATACGCTGTGCTGGCGGCATGTAGTAGATGGTAGGGTATCCGAAAAGGTCTGCGGCTAGGGGAATATTGTTTTGAAAAAAGCCCACGAACTCAGACTCATGAGGGTTTCCTAAGCCGCGGTAGTTCACATTGTAAAAACTGGGGATGGCTTGATCTGAAACGAAGAGCCCCGGCAGCGTAGAAAACATCTGTCTTAAGTTTGGCTCAATGAAGTTAGGCATTTCATCAAGCTCTACCACTGAGGTCTTTTTGCCCTCAAAGATTTTGCCAGAATCAACGGCAGCCATGGTGCGTGGAAATGTTGAATCGCTATTTCCACTAATGGTGATACGCTCAATATCGTCTGGCGCTATAGCTGCCATTGCGGACGCGCTCGACAGTCCCGCTAGTGCAAATGCTATCGCTTTACCCAATTTAGATACTCTACTTACATTTCTCATAAATTTACCCTTTAATACTCTAAATACAAATGATAATGGTTCGTATATGATATATATAATTGTTTTTTTATCAACAAAAAATTCGAAGAATAAAATCTATTTAACAAAAATGCTTATGAACTAGATGATTGCCCACTCAGAGGGCGCTAGCAAGTCTCCTAGCGAAACGTGAGAATCCAGGAGTGGCTGTTCCCTTTCAAATTCCCAGGACGAAGCTACGCATAGTGAAGGTTTCTTTGATATCTGCCGGAGCGGTGGGATCCAGGTTTTCCTCCAGCAATCCCTGATAACCAAAGTTTTCCTGAGCAGAGCGATAACCGCAGCGGGATTTGGTTTGCTGATCGCCGGTAAAAAATACACGGCTGACCGCATAAACTTCCGCTAATAATGTCGGCTCTATACCAATGTCGCTGATTTGCATAAACCCAGACTGGCTTAAGCTCTTGTGGATTGCCTGCGCCGGGGCAGGATGTGGATAAAAGGGGATGACAGGTAAGGTCATTTTTGCTCTCTTTAAAAAATGGGTGACAATGCCGCGTCCGCTCAATCGAGGCGCAGACGCATGAGTTAAGTTAAAGAGATTTTGTGTTACCAGCCCACCAGGCCAGGCACCAGTGGAAGAAGCCGTAACTGCATGGCAGTAAATTAAGCTTACTAAAGTGAGGAATGCTCGCCGGCTGTTTGACACAACCGTGAGCCAGTACCGTGAGCAACGACATTAAATCGATCAGCAATCCTAAAACACCGCATGTAAAGCGGTGTGATGTCATACTCATTGATTGAAAAAACGAAGTGGTTGCCACGCGCCTGCTCTGTATATGGTATAAATAAAATACTACACGGCAGCCGGTTAAATGCAATGGGAAAATTATCGGTAAAACCCAATTGAAGCATGCTCCGAAATCGCCTTAAAACTCAATCAGCCTGCGCGTTTTCCTGCTTTAATGGCAACAACAAAGTAAACTCGGTAAACACACCGGGTTCGCTCTCGCAGTGAATCGAACCATCCAGTCGCTGCATAATGTTATACACCACCGATAAGCCAAGCCCGGTTCCCTCGCCGATGGGTTTGGTGGTAAAGAAGGGCTCAAATATTTTCTGCTGGATGTCGGCCGCCATGCCGGGGCCGTTATCCCTAATTCGAATGTGCAGCATATTATCTATCTCTGCAGCGCTTATTTGAATAACCGGCTCAGCCGTATCCGCCTTTTCCATTGCCTGCACAGCGTTTTTAATCAGATTCACCAGTACTTGCTCAATGAGACCTGAGTGCGTATGCAACACGCCATTGAACTCAACATTCCGCTGGATGCTAACCTTGTTATCCAGGTCATATCGCATCATCTTCAGAGTGTCATCCAGCAGCACAGAGAAATCACAAACCTCTTTTTCTCCGGTCTGATTATGAGAAAAAGAGCGTAAGTCGCTAATGATATTTTTAACCCGTTGCAGACCATTAAAAGAATCAGCGACGATTGCTCTGATATCTTCCAAAATAAACGGTATACCCGCCTGCTCCTCAAATTCACTGAGACTTTGTTTGAGATGAGCCGCTTTTTGATCCTGCTGAATGTCTATGGCAGTTAACAGCTCACTCTGCATGGACTGCAACTGAATAATGTTATCCAGATAGCTATCCATTGAGGAGAAGTTGCTGATCACAAATGACAGTGGATTATTAATTTCGTGAGCGATACCCGCTGCCATACGCCCGATACTGGCGAGCTTTTCGTTGTGTGCCAATGCCTGTTTAGTGGATTTAAGCTCCAGCAGCGTATCCCGCAGACGGGTATATTGTTTCTTGAGGCTCGACTCAGCCTGTTTGCGCTCTAACAACACCGTAAGCTGCTCAGCGGCCTTATTGATAATCGTAATCTGCTTCATGGAAACCCGCTCCATCTCCTGTTCGGGGATCAGGTAAAGCAATAAACACACTACGCGTTTATACACCACGATGGGGAATGCCAGATAACTACCAATATGAGTGGTTATAAGTTGGGTAACCGGCTCCAGTCCGCCACTTTCATCGAGCAGGTGAATTTGTGGATGCTGTTCTTCTATTGCCTGAGCAAGGCTGGCCGGCAGCCCGCCCTCTGATAACAATGCCTGCATAGTTTTTGCCAGATCGTTGCTGGCAGTATCGGAACCACGCACCCGAAAACGCGATGTGTTTTCCAGGTAAATTTCGAAACTGCAGTGGGCATGGCATAATCTCGCCAGCGCATTTGAGAAGGTTGAAAGCAGCGCCGTGAGCTTTTCGTCGCCTCGTGAAAAGCGTGTGATACACACCAGCAATTCTGTTTCTGCATCGTGCTGACGGTAGGTGTTTTCAATATACTCAAAAGTGGCCAGCTCCCGTTTGAGCACACTGGCATTAAACTTGGCTTTCGCTTCAGACGCCGTTAAACAGGCATTGATTTGGTACTCTTCCAGCCAGACTACTTCGTCCAGTTGCTGAGTGGGGTTATGCATAAGAATGATACGGGTATCCTGGTTAACCAGCCCCTGACGAATATACTGGGCTACCGACTGACAGAGGGAAATATCATCATCGGAGCCTACACAGAGTATAACCAGTGAGGGCTTACAACTGCGCAGTGTCTTTTTAGCGTTTCTCAGGCTGGTTAATTTTTCGCAGTGCATTGTGTTATCCGGCAAAAATGCCGCTAAGTCTGGACTCTGACCAACCAAAAACACTGGATTTTCCATACATTTACCCAACACTACCGTTTCTGAAAACTCTGCTATATTTGAAAGATAGTCGTTGCCTGCAGTTACGCAAACAATTACGCAGTTTAGAAAAAAGGAAAGTAAAAATGAAGTTAGTGAGATTGGTGTACTACAGCCATGCCTCGCGGGAAATGTCACTTAGCGATCTGAAATCCATTCTCGACACCGCCCGCCGTAACAATCAGGCCGAGGGCATTTGCGGTATGCTTTCTTACGAACAACAATATTTTTTGCAGGCGCTGGAAGGCGAACGCAGCGCCGTTAACGAGCTTTACCTGGATATTGCTGATGACCCCCGCCATGACGAAATCACTATTATCAGCTATGAGGAAATCACCGCCCCTATTTTCAAACAGTGGAAAATGGGCTACGCCGGCGGCAGTGCCGAGTTTACTAAATTGCTCAAAGAGATGGGCCAGACTGAGTTCCTGCCGGAAACCATGAGCCCTCGACAGGCATTCCAATTCCTGCAACACCTTGCTGGTAATCAGGACAACCTTTAAGGCATAGTGGTTAAGCAATCTAACCTAAGTTAGCCAGGAGCGACTATGTCCGACGCACAGAGTTACACATCGGTAGACCAGTACATTACCGCCCTACCCGTGGAAAAGCAGCGGGTAATATCACAGTTACGCCAGACAATACTGGATAACCTGCCAGCCAGATTTAGCGAATGCATCAACTAAAACATGATTGGCTATGTGGTGCCCCATCAACTGTTCCCTGCCGGTTATCATTGCAACCCAGAATTGCCATTACCCTTTATGAACCTGGCGGCACAGAAAAGCCATTATGGCTTTTATCATATGGGCATTTATGCAATGCCTGAGCTCGAAAGCTGGTTTCGGGTCCGTTACGCCGAAGCGGTACCTACTAAGCTGGATATGGGTAAAAGTTGTATCCGTTTTAAAAACCCCAAACACATTCCCTACAACTTAATTGGCGAGTTGGTCAGCAAAGTGAGCGTTGATGATTGGATATCGGTTTATCAAAGCCTCAAAAAATAGAACTTGTTCCACTTTTACTGTTCTACTCTATTAACGACTTAAATTGCGCTTCTGATAACACTTCTTCTTCCAGTAAAGCTTGTGCAACCTTGCTTATTTGCTCCCAGTATTGGTCAACTAATTGATCAGTTTTCAGGGTTGCTTCATCCAGCCACTCTTTGATTAATTTTTCAGTCTGAGATTGAAAGTAAACGTCTCCGCTCCATTCATGTAACACTGTGGTGTCTAAGTTGTAACTATCGGGATGCATTCCGTATTTGGCAACAGGATTCCAGGCAGACCACATGGCCTGCCTCAAATCACTGCTGGCACCGGTATCTAATCCTTCATCTCCGAACTGTTTTACCTGGGCCGCTCGACCAGCTAACGCTACACATGTCTGCGAGAACCAAAAAGCTTTCGTGTAATCAATTTCTTGTTCCCTGTTGTAGGCCACCATTCCTAAAGCTTGTTCTCTGGGCACAATACTTATTTGTTCAATTATTCTCTCTGGCATCAGAACTTTTGAGATAACCGCATGACCAGCCTCATGAAAGGCGGTTTCTGCCAGCATTTTTGCGCACTTATCAAGTGTCCGTTTAGCGCCATATTTAAGAATATTAATTTCTTCCAGTAACGTACTTTGACCAATTTTGCCAGTATTCTTACTTAGAGCCTGAAGCACTGTCTCCCGATGAACCTTCTCTAAATCTGCACCGCTCATACCAGCCGTTAGTGATACGATTAAATCAACATCTATAGCCTCTTCGTAAACGTCGTACTGCAAGAACTTTTCGATAAACCAGCGCCGGGCATTTTTATCCAGGAAAGGAACATGGACATGAAGATCAAGCCTTCCTGAACGTAATAATGCTTCATCAAGTTTATCCAGCCGATTGGTAGCCGCGACAATAAAAACCGCGCCTTTATTTGGCTATTTGCATTCTAAGGTTGGAAATCAGCTTTTCTGCCAAGGCAATGAAAAGGCTCAGTTGGTTGGAAGCTAAAGTATGAGGGGCTGCATTGTACGTTTTTCGGACCTTGAGACTATAA
>NZ_CACSIH010000179.1:0-2855 GCF_902705805.1 Alteromonas alvinellae
CAAATAAATGCGCACTTTTGACAATCAAAGCAATTTTAATTTTTAAAAACCAAAGATAGAGGTAATCATGAAAGCACTTGTTAAATCATTTGCAATATTTAGTGTACTGCTAAGCAGCGTGGCATTAGCACATGAGGCTATAGAAATTAAATCTAGCACACCAAGCAAAAATGCAATGCTGATGGAGGCCCCAATGGAACTATCAGTCAGCTTTACCAAGGGAGTTAGATTAATAAAAGTAGTTTTAAAAGATAGTGAAGGTGCAAAAGTTGATTTTGGCTTTGAACCTCCGAAAGAGGTTGCAACGGATTATTCTTGGACCTTACCTAAATTACGTCCAGGTTCATACAATGTTGAGTTCATCATGCTTGGCTCCGATGGGCACAAGATGAAAGATAGTTTTGGATTTATGGTGCACTAAAAAGGGGATTCAGCTGTGGAAATGTATATCTGGAACACTGTAATTGTAGTGACAAAGCTAATGTTTTATTTAGGTTTCGCGGCCACAGCTGGATATACATTTTTCTGGCGAGATATTAACGACAGTAGGACAAGTTATACAACGCCATCTTATAGCGCTGTATGGGTAAAGGTTTGTGTCTTTGTTGCGTTTATTTCTAATGCAGTGTGGTTTATCGCGAACACTGGAGCGATGGTAGAAGAGGGAATTCAAGGCGCACTTGACCCCTTTATGCTTAAGATAATGTTGAGTTCTCCTATCGGTGAAGTCACCTTGTATCGTGCGGGGGGGTTAGCCGTAGCTTTAATAACTATCTACTTATTGAAATTTAAACCTCTTAAACCTTTCCTAAGGTTAAAGTCTTGCTTACTTGTGCTGTGTCTATTCACTCTCTCGTACACATTTACTTTAACCGGCCACGTTTCTGAATTAGGAAGTATTGCTCGAATACTACTTATGGTTCACGTATTTGTTATGGCTTGGTGGTTTGGTGCATTGATTCCGTTAAAGCTCTCCTGCCATTACCAGAGCTACGAAAAGCTTTATAAATTAATGGATAGGTTTGGTACGCAGGCGGCCGTATTGGTTACCTTATTATTATCTGCAGGCATTTGGCTAGCTATTCAATTGGTAGGTAGTTTTGAAGGGTTATTTAGCTCCATATATGGGCAAACTCTTCTTGTTAAAATGTTCCTTGTAACTAGCATTCTAGCTATTGCTATACGGCACAAACTGAAATTAGTCCCAAAACTTAAAAGTGGCTCGGGAAGCGAAGCACTCTCAAAATCCATTTCATTAGAGTTAACAATAGCAGTTGCTATTTTAATCATTACTTCTGGGCTTACGAGTATTGTAGGTCCCGAAAGATAAAACTTAGAAGAGAAATTCAAATGAAAATTAAATTATTAGTCTTACTATTTATCATGCCCGTAATCATGAGTTTTGCTGCTAGTGCCCATGAAAAAGAACATCATGAGAAAGGTATGTTTAGTGGGTTAGATACGCCTGCAGCTAAAATAGTTATTGCATTCCATCACGCGCTTAATACGGGAGACAAAATCACTGCGAAGAGCCTACTGGCGGATGATGTGACTATTTATGAAGGAGGCGGAGTTGAGAGGAGCGCAGATGAATATGCTCAACATCATATGAATTCAGATATGGAATATCTATCGTCAGTGACAAATAAAGCGTTGGAGCATCAAGTCAAAGTTCTGGGCAACACAGCAATCTCCGCATCGCGGTTTCTGGTCAATGGGATGTTTAAGGGGGAAGAGAGAGACTACCAAAGTATGGAAACAATTGTCTTAATCAACACCGAAGGAGAGTGGAAAATCAAACATATTCATTGGTCAAATTGATTCGATTAACTACCCGAGAGAGCTCGTATGAAAAAATTTTTAATCATAATCATTTCGTCTTTGTTATCTTTTTTCACTTTCGCTCATGATAACAATGCAACTGATAAAGATCAGATAAAAGACATTATAAAGCAAATTGAATATGGCTGGGAGAATGGAGACGGTGCCCCCTTTAAAAAGCACTTTTTCGACTTTAAAGGCGCAAGATACTTTGAATCTGGCGGACAGAATGTAGGGTTAAGTGACTTGATAGAGCATCATGTTGAACCAGAAAAGGATGCCTTAGTTTTCTTAAGTTTAGATTTTTCTAACATTCAAACTCATGTAGAAGATGATTTTGCTTGGACACTCGTTGATACAACCGTTCAAGGAAAGGTTAGGAAGTCTGGAGAAACTTTCAACAAAACGGGGTTTCAAACCTTTCTTTTTAAAAAAGTTAACGGTGAGTGGCTGATAGTTCACACGCATTCCTCTAGTAGAAATCGTGCAAAAGACTAGCGAAATAAATGTATTGAAAGCTACTTTGGTAATATCAACGGTAGCTTTCCAGTTTGCTCAATATCAGAACCATCTCGGCTATCCTATTGTCAAAATGCCTTACACTTCATATTGGCACGAACTAAGCTTCCCGCCAGCCAATGAACCCTTATTATTCGTTTTTGCACAGATTTTTAATCAACATCGAATCCTTAAACACTTGTCCTCCCAACCTACATTTTGTTCCACATACGCTATTCTCAAAAGGTACAGAGAAATATGAAAATCGTTTATTTTGGAAACGACTTATTCTCGAATTGTTTGTTACTTCTAATTAAAAATAGATTGAACATTGAACGCGTTTTTATAAACGATGTTCAGGAAAATGCGAGCTTCATCAAACGAATTTGTCGTAAATACAATATTGTTTATTCCACTGAAAAACCAAGTATCGTGACTCTTAAAGGATATTTAAATGACGAACAGACAGTCTTTGTTGTAGCCGATTACGGATACAAAGTACCCACAAACGAAATAAAATATGCGATTAATATCCA
>NZ_CACSIH010000180.1:0-373 GCF_902705805.1 Alteromonas alvinellae
GTTCAGTAGTGTCATCAATGATCTGTTTGATGTGACTGAAAGTGAACAAGGCAGCACCATACTGGCGCTAAAGAAGCCTATCAGAACGAATGTTATTACAACGGGATGGCAAGATATCAGGCGTATTGTTCTGTCACTTCAGACAAAGCGGACGACACAAGCAATGCTGGTAAGAAAGTTGTCTGGTTACCCTTCTGGACACCCAATATTACAGGCTCTGACGGAGTATAATCGACTGGTTAAAGCGCAATATTTACTTGACTACATCGACGATGCCAGTTTGCGGCAGTATGTGCAACGTGCCCTGAACCGGGGAGAAGCATGGCACTTCCTTAGACGAGCCATTGCGTCGGTGAATGGTGATCAGTTCCGT
>NZ_CACSIH010000181.1:0-2021 GCF_902705805.1 Alteromonas alvinellae
GCGCCCCAAAGCTTAGTGTTATGCATCAGGAAGATTCATGGATCGACTGCCTCTTTCACCAGAACCGGATAACCAACATTTGTTATTAAGAATGGCGGCGTCAGACACCTTTAGTCTGGCATTAACTGTGGTTTTGTTTGGAAATGCTCTATCAACAATTCGCCCAGAAAGCATTCTTTGGGGGTTAGCTGGCCTATTTTGTCTTTACCTTTTCGTAAGTGACTGCACAGAAAAAAGTGAAGTCACTGTGTTAATGAAGAATATTTCTTCATTTAGGGCATACTCAATTTTAACCTATATCACAGTTGCTCTCTCAGGCATCATGATAACTTTTGGTGCTCCTGTAATTTTTAATACCATTGTTATTGTTCCTGTTGTTACAAATGCATTGATAGTTCGGCCATTTGTATTCGCAGACTTATACAAGAAAAACTATACAAGGTTGTTTGGGATCGTTGATGCATAACAAAAAAATTAAGTCACTCGCTGTCGCTCGTTGGGACGCTAACACGCAGGGCCGCTTCGCTATTATGCCCTACGTGCCAGCGCCCCTTATTTAAGGGTTAGAAGCCAAGGAGAATCATGGCTCGTCGTTCAGAGTTCAAGGGAATTGTAAGAAACTTTGCTCATATGCTAAATAACCGCAATAACGATCATCTTGGTTACTGGGCTATAGGGCAACTATGTTTAATCGCAGAGCAAGAAAACATCTCTTCTATCTCAATCAATCTGCTAGAAGTAGAACATAGCTGCGTTAAAAATTGCCTTGAACCATTTGCTAAAAGCATGCACGAATTGCTTATTAAAATGCTGAATTCTCATAAAATTCCCTCATCATGGCTTAAGTCAGCCAATGTTACTTTTAGTTTCAATGAGCAATATCAAAAGCAGTATCACTATTGGCGTTCAGCGCTGGGCTCACCTTACCTAGTAACGTTGGAAATCACTTCAGATTTAGGCAAGGTGTATAAACAAACATTTGGTGGTAATGTAAATCCACATGATCCTCGTAGGGAACAACGGCGTGCAGGCTTCTAACAAAAAAATTATGTCGCCCGCAGGCGGGCTGGGACACAAACAGGCAGGCGGCTTCGCCATTGTAGCCTGCCTGTTTGTGCCCCATATTTAGGTGTTATGTGTCATCAGATACTTAGGAATCTATCGTTATGGAAGAGTCAGATATTAAAAAGTTTCAAGACGCTAAAAGAGGCTTAGTTGGTCTAAAGCTTTCTTCATTTGTCTTGCTTTTAGTCAGTGTGTTTTTGCCATTTTCTCATTCTCTAGGTATTTCACAGCATTTGATTTATTTTGTTCCTGGACTTGCTGTTTTTGTTTTTGTCGGTATTTGGGGTGGCTATAAAGGCGTTTCACACCAAGATCTCTTAAACATAATTGAGCGACAAATAGCTAGAGATCCAAAAGCAATTCAGAGGTTGTCTAAACGTGACACATAACAAGCCACTCAAGGTTCTCGCTACGCTCGCTGGGACGCTAACACATGGGCTGCGTCACTTCGTTCCTAATTTTAGCCCATGTGTTATCGCCCCTTAGTGGGAAGTTATATGACAAAGGGACTTTTGTGTTTCCAATCTTCTTTTTAATTTCATTTCTTCTTGGAAATTTCATAGGCTTTCGAATTGTTCTCCGCCTACTCAAAGTGAATGAAAATGTGAACAAGCGTAGTATGCTACTTACTGGTTTGTTTTTAATTACACAGGCTTTTTCAGCTTCAATTGTCTATTTGGCAGATTTAGTAGAGCCAGCTTCTGTTGTAATATCCATATTGCTCTTTTCGTTCATTTTAAAACGCTTTATGGTTTTGAAACTCTGGCAAGTTATATTGATACCCATCGGTGTATCATTACTTTCTGGGTTTATATTGGCTATTTTGCTAATCTCTACAGTGCAATTATGGGGTGGCGCTAGGGCTTAATCAGCATGTCATATAACAACCCAATCAACACACTCACTGCGTTCGCTGGGACGCATACACGCGGGGCGGCTGCGCCATTATGCCCCAC
>NZ_CACSIH010000182.1:0-27036 GCF_902705805.1 Alteromonas alvinellae
TATGTACAGCAAAGATCAACAGACCCTAGAAGCAATAGCCAGTACACGAAAGTGATAATTTTAGGGGTTAGCATTGAGTCGAAGAAGAAAATATCTTTCATAATCATTCCTTGATGAAGTTTGCAGGTGGCAAGCGCTAATGTTTATGCCGCATCCTGCGACAAACTTCTTGTTGTTATCGTTGTTTAGTGTTTAAGACAATTGTGAGAAAGCTCACAGGGATAGTTGTAACACCTAAACGCAGTGAGCGCAACGCTCTGTTATAAAAGGATTTTATCTTGCTCCCTGCAAGCCGCCTGTGTGCAGTACAACAATGCGTGCCCCGTCTTCAAACTTACCTTTAGCCAGCATATCTTTAACCGCCCAAAAGGCTTTGCCTGAATAAACAGGCTCGATATCAAACTCGAAAGCATGATTAAAATCGTTGCAGAAGGTTCGAAGCTCATTAGGCGCTTTGGCATAGCCACCGAAGTGGTAGCTGTGGTCAATATGCCAATTTGATCGCCCAAGCGAGGTTGGAAGAAATTGTTCGACTAATCCTTCTAAGTAATTTTCACCCTTCAGCACACCAACACCGACAACGTTGCGAGTTGTTTGATGGAGAGTGTCTGTCGCATTATTTTCATTACGTTTATTTAATGCACTGACTATTCCCGCCAAAGTGGCTCCACTAGCGACAGGAGCGACAATAAAATCAAAGTCTATGTCGATTTCATCAACCATGTCCTTCATTCCTTGAAGCGCTTGTGCTTGGCTTCCGCCCTCAGGAATGATCATCGCGTCAGGTTGCTGCTGCTTAAGATGAAGTAGATATGCGCTATCGTTACGCTTTTTGTAAGTGACTCGGTCTACATAGTCGATGCGGGTGCCCCAACTTTTCAAATCCTGGATCATGGGGGTAGGTGCAGCACTGTAGTCACCGCGAATAATGGCGTTAAAAGGAATGCCCAATTTATGACAAACAAAGCCTAGTGCATGCAGGTGGTTAGAAAAGCCGCCACCGAAACTCACTATCGTTTTTGGCAACGGGTTGGTGAGTGCATGACTGAGCTTTCGCCATTTATTACCTGACATCACAGGATGGATAGCATCATCACGTTTAACAAATAGCGATACCTTGCTGGCACCTTCCCAATTTGGCTTAAATGGGATTAGCGGTGAGGGCAGGGTTAATGACGATTTAAATGCATCAAGGGGAAGCACAACGAGAGCCTAGTGTCAGTTGATCAAATGTGTGAAGGCAAGAGTATAACCAGATAGAAATTCAATAAAAGACCTGTAATGTTTATTACGCTAATAAGAGCATAGTTATGGTTATCAAAATGTATGGCCTATTTCGCCAGGTGAGAGCTAAATCCTTACCAATGCGCCCAGAAAGTGCCAGTGGTGTGTGGGGATATTCGATGTATAGCGCTAGCGTGGCTGCGAAGATGTTTTCCATCATTCTTTTTGTTTCGATATCAACAAGCGGGCTAATCATGTCAAAGAATGCGGTTGCGCAAGAGCCAGATGTTAAGCACATCAGAAATTATGTTCCCAATGCAAAGCTCGTTGGGAAAGGGATGTTTTCTTACTACTTCTGGGATGTGTATACCGGTGAGCTTTATGCGCCTGAAGGTGAATACGCAAACCAGCCCCCCTTTGCACTAAAGTTAACGTACCAGCGAGACTTGGAAGGCAAGAAAATTGCCCAGCGTTCTATTGATGAAATGAAAAAGCAAGGAGACCTATCGGCTGATGATTCAGACAAGTGGCTTTCCCTAATGAATAGTATCTTTCCTGACGTCAGCGAGGGCGACGTCATTACCGGTATCGCTACGAAAGATGGCACGAGTGTGTTTTACGTGAACGGTGAAAAGGCTGATGAAATTGAAGATAAAGCGTTCACACAGCGTTTTTTTGATATCTGGCTAAGCGATAAAACGTCTGAGCCAAAATTTAGAAAGAAGTTATTGGGAAACGGATAAGGGCAACGCTTTATTAGCAATACGCCAAGTCTATCTCGTCAATTGATTAAGGTTACGAAAGTGATGAAGAATACGGTGAAGTTTGTTTTAGGAATCGGAATTGCCGCTTTAACGGTGGCAGGGCTATCCGGATGCTCTGTTTCAGTCGATGGTGAAGACTACAGGTCTCTATCGCCTGTTTTCGATATTGAGCAATTTTTTGATGGGAACGTTAAAGCCTGGGGCATTGTTCAGAACCGCTCGGGCGAGGTAGTGCAAAGGTTCGTAGTAGACATCGATGGTTCAGTAGATGGCGATACATTAACCCTTGATGAATCCTTTAATTACGGTGTGGGCGACGGTCCAACGTCCCGTACTTGGACCATCGTAAAGCAGAGTGATAATAGCTATGTGGGTCGCGCGAGTGACATTGATGGTCCAGCCAAGGGCACAAGCTTTGGCAACGCATTTAACTTTCATTACGAGATGGATTTGCCGGTGGATGACACTACCTATTCAGTGACGTTTGACGATTGGTTTTGGGCATTTGACGACAGTACTATGATGAACCGTTCGTATATTCGTAAGTTTGGCATTGTGATGGCAGAAGTCACCATATTTATGCAAAAACAAACAGACTAATACGCCATTAACCTCGTTTTTTGAAAAATGCTGGCCAGTAGATTTACTGGTCAGTGAGTTGTTACTCGTCGGCCCTCCATCTTCATATATTTCCGTTTTAGTTTCACATTTGAAACTAATCGACATTTACTTTGGCATTACCCGTGAGGTGGCATTTCGTTCCATGCTAATGTAAGCGTTTAATTCGTTATTTTTCTTTGCTTAGGAGCGTTCATGAAAGTTGCATTGATGATGGAAAACAGTCAGGCGGCTAAGAATCCGGTAATATTAAATGAGCTCACAAGCGTGGCGGACTCACTGGGACACGCTATATTCAATGTGGGTATGAACAGCGAAACTATCACCATCTTACCTATGTGCACTTAGGCATAATGGGAGCTATTCTACTCAACTCGAAAGCTGTCGATTTTGTGATTTCAGGCTGTGGTACGGGTCAAGGGGCTATGATGTCGTTGAATGCTCATCCAGGCGTATTTTGCGGTTATTGTATCGACCCTTCAGATGCATTTTTGTTTAACCAAGTTAACAATGGAAATGCGTTAGCGTTACCTTTTGCAAAAGGCTTTGGATGGGGCGCTGAACTTAATGCGCGCTATATCTTTGAGAAAGCGTTAACAGGCGAGCGTGGCGCGGGCTATCCCGTTGAACGCAAAGAACCTCAAGTACGAAACGCTGGTATTCTCGCAGATTTGAAACGTGCATTGGCTCCAAAGAGCTACGTCGATTCACTGAAAAAAATGGACGTTGAACTGGTTAAAACAGCCGTATCTGGCGAGCGTTTCCAGCAATGTCTATTTGACCACGGTCAAGATGAAGAGATTAAAGCGTACGTGAAGTCGCTGTTAGCGTAAGCGACTGGCACAAAGCACAACGTTAAAATGTCGGATAAAAGCGCTGATGCTCAGATAAAAGCTTCAGCGTTTTTTATTTGTCGGCAAATGCAATAGTTCAAAGCTTAACGCTTAAACGTAAATATCACACCTAACCCGTGACCTTTTATAAGCGGGTCGTGGACGAACCAAATATGGCCATCGTGTAGTTTTACGATGGCAGATACGAGCGATAAGCCCAACCCATTTCCCTTACTGGTTCTACTGCCGTCTGCCCGATAAAACCGGCGCTCCAGATTTACAATTTCATGTTCACCCACGCCAATTCCCGCATCGTTCACGGCAATCACGATATGACTTGCTGTGGTAGAGAGCTGCACAGTGACCACACTTTTTTCGTTGGAGTATTTTATGGCGTTGTCTAACACGTTAGCTACAGCTTGAAATAGTAGGTTAGGATCGGCAAACATTGTAACAGCATCGAGCTCGCTCGATAGGGTAATGTCGCGCTCTTCTGCAAGGGGGTGATACAGGTCAACCACGTCCTCTACAATGGCGCGTACGTCAGTGGAACAAAAGCCTTCTTTCTTATTGGTGGTTTCAAGCCCACTTATGCGTAATAAGCTGTTAAACATGTTTAGCAGATTGTCCGCTTCTTGGGTTGTATCTTCCCTTAGTTGATTGTCTTCGATTTTTTCTAGTGTGTTGCGAAGTCGAGATAATGGTGTGCGAAGGTCATGGGCGATGCTATCGGTCACTGATTTTATATTGTTGACTGAACTCTCGATAGTATCGAGCATTTGATTGAACACAAATGACAAACTGCTCAGGTCGTCCCAATTACTGTCAATTTCTAAACGCTCTTGAAGGTTTCCCGTTTTGATAATCTTATCCGCCGTTTGCGACATGCGGTTAATTCGATTAACCACGTAAACAGCTATGGCGAAGCTCAGCACACTCAAGGTACATAGCAATACCACAATGATCCAGCTGAACGTTTTACCAAACCATTGTGCGCTGTATAAGTCGTCGATGCCACGACCAACATAAAGTACGTGCTCACCAAGCGTCACTTCTCTCACTAACGCCTGACGTAACGTTTTTCTCGTTGTGCTATTCGGGCGTGTGATCACTATTTCGGCGGTGTCAAAACTGGCGCCTTTGTGGCGCTCAAGAACAAGGGGTATTGACGACAAATTGCCAGCCACTACCTGTTCGTCTTTACTCAGAGCAACAAATGAACGTAGGTAGTCGGAGGTGATTGTTGAACCATTTAGCGAATGTTTGCCATTGTCTTTGGCTATCGCTAGCTTAACTGCGTCAATACCGAGGTTTTCATAGAGAGTGATAAGCGCGTTTGTTTTGGCATTAACGGCAGCGTTCGATTCCGAAATAAACAAGTCGCTGCTCGTTAATCGCCAAAAATAAACAATTAAAACAATGGCAATACAAGCTAGAGTGGTGAGCAATACGCCTACGCGAAAACTTGAACTACGCGTAAAGTCGCGTATTGCTATCATGCAAGCCCATCCGCTATTCGATACCCTGTGCCTCTTACGGTTTCGATAAGCGGGACATTAAACGCCTTATCCACTTTTTGTCGCAAACGGCTAATGTGAACGTCAATCACGTTAGTTTGCGGGTCAAAATGATAATTCCAAACTTGTTCAAGCAGCATGCTTCGTGTGACTACTTTACCTTTATGACGCAGTAAGCACTCAAGTAATTGAAACTCTTTAGACTGCAGGTCAATCTCTTGATCGCCACGTAATACTTTGCGGTTAACTAAATCGAGCGTGAGATCACCAACCTTAATAAGCGTTTTGTCTTCGCTCTCTTTGTTGCGGCCAGCAAGTCCCTCAACGCGTGCAAGCAACTCTTCAAAGGCAAAAGGCTTAGTTAGGTAATCGTTAGCGCCTGTTCTAAGGCCTTTCACTTTGTCTTCAACTTGGCTTTTTGCACTCAATAACAAAACAGGGGTTGTGTTTCCTTCTTCGCGAAGTTTTTCTAAAACAGAAAAACCGTCGAGTTCAGGCAACATCACATCTAAAATTACAGCGTCTAAATCGTTACTGGACGCTTGCTGGTAGCCGGATGTTCCATCACCTACAGTAATACATTCATGCCCTTCACCCAATAGTCCATTTGCAATGTGCGAGGCAACCTTTGGATCATCTTCTACAAGTAGCACTTTCATTATTACGCTTCTTTTGTTTATTTACATTCACACACTTATTTGGCGTTGCTGTCACCAAGGTGTGGCGATTGATTATCAGCAAGCAAAAACAAGCAAACGCAAAGCAAAATCGCTTTCAGATACTTTTACGAGTGTTAAGTAACGAAACGATCACTTTTAAGCTTTTTCGCATGTAGCAATTTTTTGGGTAAATATTATAGCCATGTAAGCAGCTTACTAATATTTTGAATTGGACCATGTCAAACTATTGTGGCGACAAGTTGATAACCAAACGCTTTTTTCCCTAACCTCTCTCAAAACGCATGCTTGGATTATAGGGCGTAAAGTGCTGAACGTCCCCGCGCGCGCACTTCTTTTGTACTTCATGCCAATACTCTGGTGTCATCAAATCTCCATGCAGCGACTTAAGAATATCTTTGAACTTACGCTTACCTACAATGAAGTGCTCGAACTGCTCGGGGAATACGTCATTAGGCGCTACCGAGAGCGTATCAATAGCATAGGGGTCATCAGATTTTGGCAATGCCCTGAAATTACGTTCGTTCATTAAACAAATTTCATCATAGTCATAAAATATAACGCGCCCATGACGGGTAATACCGAAATTTTTGTGCAGCATGTCGCCAGGAAATATGTTTGCCATAGCAATTTGCTTAATGCAAAGCCCAAGCTCGTCCAATGCACGCCTGATTTTTTCTTCGTCTGTTTCTTCTTGAAGATACAAGTTAAGCGGCGTCATTTTTCGCTCAATATACATATGTTTGATGATGAGTTCAGATTCTGTGAATTCTAGGCTCGACGCACACGTTTCCCTAAGCTCTTCAATTAGCTCCGCCTCAATTCTATCTAACGGGAATCTGAAGTTTACGTATTCGTGGGTATCAGCCATTCGACCCACACGGTCTGACATTTTTACGAGCTTGTAGCATTCTTTTACATGCTCTCGGGTGATCTTCTTACTTTCAGCAAACTCGTCTTTTATTATCTTAAAAACCACACCATAAGAGGGAAGATGGAATACCATCATAACTAAGCCACGAATACCGGGCGCTGCTTCGAATTTGTCTTCCGATTCTTCCATGTGCTGTAAGAAATTGCGATAGAAGACCGTTTTACCATGCTTATAGTGTCCCATTGCCATATACAGCTCGAAGTGCTTTTTATTGGGCAATAGCTCTTGAAGGAATGCGGCAACTTCTGCAGGGTTTTGGGTATCAGCCATAAAATAGCTGCGCGCAAATCCGAAAATAACGCTTAAGTCTTTGCGATCGGTCAGCAGTGCATCCACAAACATATGGGGCTCGTTGTACCTGCGCATTGCAATAACAAACGGCAGCGTTTCATCGGGCATGCAAATTCGGCCAATCAAATAAGCGGCTTTGCCTCGGAAAAAAGTAGGTTTTAGTATTTCTACTGCTTGAACACTGGCTAACTGCTCTTTATTCAGTCGTGCGCGAAGCGCTGTTTCAAGGTTTTGTAAGTCTCGTTCAAAGTTTTCAAAGGGAATATTGTAACGATAAATTTTGAATATCGACTCATACATTTCACGCACTGTGGTAGTGGTGTCGAAGCTGTTGACTACTTTGTCTCGGTCTTGGCCCGGTAGAAAGCACCGACTGGGCAGCACGAACATCATGTCGTTGTCGATTTTTCTATGCTTAAACAAGCGGCCAATCACAGAATTATAGAATGTTTCAGCCAGCTCAAACTGCGGGTGGCCCTCAAGCTGTAAAGCAAATACTTTTTTTAGCTCTTGCCAAAACGCATCATCTTTTTGATGCACCTGAGTGAGATGGTAAATTTCAGCGACAGCATCTGATAGGCTTTGTTCATAGATAGTAATCCGCTCTTTGGAAGCTAACTGGGTTTCTTTCCAATCACCCTTTTCGAATCTTTCTTGAGCGCCTCGTGTAATTCGGGTGAACCACCGGTAACTCTTATCGAAATGAGACAAAATCTGATAGGCAACTTTTTTCACCAAGTTTTTGTCTTGGGTCGCAGCTAACTCTTGCATAGGGATGTTTTCCTTTTTTGTTACGCCTTATATCTACCACAAAACATGCTAATAGGAGAGGAGAGTTTGGTGTCGTTATCGAGTAAGTAGCCAATAATCTGATGTTTTTATTATTTTCTTATACTTTCGTTTAATGTATTCTGAAGATGGATTAGTAACCAATTATAAGATTGTGGTTGATGGGTTTTAATATTCTAATTTGTGATGATTCAGCGCTGGCACGTAAAATGGCCAGACGCAGCTTACCTAAAGGGCTTGCTGAGGCTATCTATGAAGTGTCCAATGGTATGGACGCGCTAGAAGTGTTGGGGCATCATACCATCGACCTAGTATTGTTGGATTTAACAATGCCAGTGTTAGGTGGTCTTAGCGTATTAAGTGAAATTAAACGCCGCCAGCTTGAGACGTTTGTTATTGTTATTTCAGGCGACATTCAGCCCATAATGCAAGAAAAAGTGATGTCATTGGGCGCACTGGGTTTTATTGAAAAACCGATTAAACGCGAAGAGTTAACCTTGGTGTTACAGCGCTTTGGTTTTATTCTTCCTGATACTTATAAAGTACCAATTGCAATTTAGAAAGTGAATTCATAACAAAGGGCGAACCATAGGTTCGCCCTTTGTTGTTTTCCCACTATTATCGCTGCTGATTTCTTTCATCATTACTTAGTCAAACCAGTGGCGCGTTTTGTTCGCAAACCACACTAGCGAAAGCATAACGGGCACTTCAACTAATACACCCACCACAGTGGCAAGTGCTGCGCCGCTGTGTAAACCAAATAGTGAAATTGCTACGGCTACCGCCAATTCAAAAAAGTTAGACGTACCAATCATACATGCCGGTGCTGCAACATCATGCGGCAGTTTCATACGTTTTGCCGCAAAGTAAGCAATGGCAAAAATACCGTAAGTTTGTATTAGTAGCGGTATTGCGATAAGCACGATATCTTGCGGCTGCGATAAAATAGTTTCGGCCTGAAGACCAAACAAAATAACAATAGTGAGTAGCAGGCCGATAACTGAAAAGGGTTTGAACTTGCTAACCAATGCATCAACAGCGCCATTTCCTGGCGTGTTATTACTTTTATTTTCCAAGCAACGGCGCGTGATATAACCCGCTACCAGTGGCAATACAACATACAGTGCAACAGAAAGCAGCAGGGTATCCCACGGTACGGCTATATCTGTTACGCCCAGCAGCATGGCGGTAAGCGGTGCAAAGGCAACGACCATAATCAAGTCGTTAATTGATACCTGGACTAACGTGTAGTTAGCATCCCCTTTGGTAAGGTGACTCCACACAAATACCATCGCTGTGCATGGAGCGACGCCCAGTAGGATCATGCCGGCAATGTACTCAGTGGCAGTTTGCGGATCTACCCAGTCGGCAAAAATGCCCTTAAAAAATAGCCAACCCAATAATGCCATCGTGAACGGCTTTATCAGCCAGTTAATCACCAAGGTGAGTACAAGGCCTTTCGGCTTTTTACCCACGTCTTTAATTGAGCCAAAGTCTATTTGTACCATCATTGGGTAAATCATTAGCCAAATAAGTACTGCCACTATTAGGTTTACGTGCGCATATTCCAATGCAGCAATCGAGGCGAATACGCCTGGCATTGTATAGCCCAAGCCCACTCCAGCAACAATACAAAGGCCAACCCACACTGATAAATAACGTTCAAAGAATCCCATTTTTCTTCGCCCTATATGGATTTTTGATTAACACGCTTACTCACTTCTTCTGCGCTTTCAACGCGCTCAGAATAGCGGTCAACGAGAAAGTCTTTGTTGTCGCGGGTGAGCAAAGTAAATTTCACCAACTCTTCAACTACGTCCACAATGCGGTTGTAGTAAGGAGATGGCTTCATGCGACCATCATCTTCAAATTCTAGAAACGCTTTTGCCACAGAAGACTGATTAGGGATGGTTAGCATGCGCATCCAGCGGCCTAAAATGCGCATTTGGTTTACCGCATTAAACGATTGTGAGCCGCCGGAAACCTGCATGATTGCTAGCGTTTTCCCTTGTGTAGGACGCACGCCGCCAAGGCTAAGCGGTACCCAGTCAATCATGCTTTTCATGATGCCAGTCATGCTGCCGTGACGCTCTGGTGAACACCAAATTTGCCCTTCAGACCACATCATAAGCTCACGCAGTTCTTTCACTTTTGGATGTGAGTCATCTTCAGTATCTGGCTGCGGCAATCCACGAGGGTCAAAAATTTTGGCTTCTGCACCAAAGTACTCAAGCAATCTTGCCGACTCTTCAATTACTAGGCGGCTGTACGAACGTTCTCTGAGCGAGCCGTAAAGTAGCAAAATACGCGGCTTGTGATCTGAGAACCTTGACGCAAAGTTAGCTATAGTTGGCTTGTGCATTTGCGCCATTACCGCGTTATCTGACGGGCTTTGTGCCGTTGAGCTTTCTTGGCTGCTTGATATATCTTGGCTCATTGATTTACTGTTACCCATTACTGGGCTCCTAATTTTGATAGTGCCTCTTTAAGCGCTGCTTTATCTAAGTTTTTCTCAGCAAGTTCTGCTAATGCCGCTACACGCTTTTCAATAATATCGATGGTGTTGTTGAATGCCTCTGCTTTTTCTTGTTCGTTACCTTCTAACTTAGACGGGTCTTCTAAGCCCCAGTGCACCTTAAGAGATTTACCGAAATAAACAGGGCATGACTCGCCCGCGGCTGAATCACAAACGGTGACGACAAGATCAGCGTCATAATCTTCAAATTCATCCCACGACTGACTTTGAAGCCCGTTTGTATCAAATCCTCGCTCTGCAAGGTATTTAAGAGAAAGAGGGTGTACTTCACCGACAGGCTGGCTGCCAGCACTACGTGCTTCAACATTGCCGTTCGAGGCGTTAGTGATGGCCTCGCAAAGAATGCTGCGGCAACGGTTGTGCGTACATATATATAAAATCTTCATATAAAACCTTGTTTAATGGTCGAGGCTACTGTGAGTAGCTGTAATAAATAGAATAAGACTTCGAAAAAAAACAGATACTTAGCGACGTATTAAGCTGCAATTAACACCAAGACCTGTTGATCTTTGCTGTGCATTTTTGCAGCGGTCTTTGTGCCACCCAGGAAGTTTGGAATCTAGCAATTCTCGCAGGACAAATTCGCTAACGCTTCGCTAATATATTCATTGTTATGAATAGCGGTGTTTTTAATGACCTCCAGTGCCCAAGCGGGTAGGTCAGGATGGAGCTGGTAATACACCCATTTGCCTTTACGAGTATCGAGAACTAAACCGCACTTTCGTAAGTCAGCGAGATGGCGTGAAATTTTGGGCTGGCTTAATTGAAGCGCATCAGTAAGGTCGCACACGCATAGCTCACCTTTTAAGCTGAGCATAAGCAGCGTCTTTAAGCGGGTGTCTTCCGACAAGCATTTGAAAAATGTTAAAGGCTTTAACTGCGCAGGTTCACAACAATTAGACATAAAAATCATCACATATGAAATTTCGTATATGATTTATCATATGTGAAATTCCGTATGTGTCAATAACAAATCTGAAATTTCATATGTGTTTGGTAGGGATGAGTGGGGCTTAGACCGCCATTATTCTCGGTAAGCCAGACATTTAGTGGCTTTCAGGAGCGGCAGCCTCGAACGACATCGCTACTTGTTTACCGTTTACCTCATTGTAGTGGGCAATTACCTCGTTCATGAAGGCGAACCATGTTGGATTCGGATGCCAAATAGCCATAAGGTCTTTTTTGGCGGCTTGTTCACCTTCTCCAAGTACGTTAATTCTATATAGATACGTAAACGCAGCACCTCGCCAATTCAGTTTACAATGCGTAAGTACCTTGTCTTCTTTGATATCGACGGTTTGCATAAATGCAGCGTAATTTAAAAAGTTGGCTAATGTGGGGCCTTCCCAATCAACGGGTACGTTAAAGTAGTCGAGGCCTAATTCTGAGGTAGTTAAGATTTCACTGGTTCTATCCCCTGGGATCAAATCTACAACGTGCGTCACCCCTTGTTCTTTCAGTAAAGAAAGGTGAGAGGCGTCAGGCAAACCGGAAGAGAACATATATGACGCGTTTTCTTGGAAATTGGTGAGTGTTGCAAGTGTGGGCTTGGTATTCATTTGCGTTTGGTCACTGGTTTGCGGTGTTGAATTGTCTTCATGATATACGTTCGCATGTGCACTTAAACCTAGCCCTAAACCAATACAGGCCGCACTGACAGCGAGACTACGCTTAGACGTTTGAAATGATAGTGTATCTTTCAATATTTTACGTGCTGCTGAATGGTGCTTTTTCATAATTTAGCGCTCAATGTTTACACTGGTTAATGGTGGCGTTGTTGCCATTTCTTACGTTACACATTTGATGGCTTGTTGTCCAAGTGGCAATGCCACCGTTATGTAAACAGGCCCTAACCGTGGCATTGATAACAACTGCTGAATTGAATTTTTATATATCACTTTTAAGTTTAACTTTTCACTACCTTAGGTTTTAAAGAAGGAGTCCTATACCAGTGCGCACAGATGACTTTGGTTTGTATTTACAGCTAAGCCAGATTGAAAAAGGAACGCCTATAAGAGCAGGTAGAACCCAACTGACAAGTTGCAGTGACGGCGAGCCTTCAAATAATGCGCGTCCTCCAAAGGCAAAAAATGCGGTATATGCACCAATACCAGAGCCAATGATATGCCCAATGTGCTCAGTTACCCACGAACCTGCAACGATGTTTTTTTGATAAACATAGCGCACAATACCAATGGTATTTAACAGTGCAATAGGGGCAAAGATACAAGTTAGCGTGATGCCGTACGTAATACCCTGATACAACGCAATGGAAGCGACGACAAAAAGCAGTACGGGTAGCCATAAATATTCAATTGTGCGCAGCTGCTCAAGATTTTGCTTCACCTTAAGCACCGCTACAGAATGCCTCACGTTGTTCCACACCAACAGGCTTAACATCAGCAAAAAGAGATATTGCCCTCTAAGGTATGCAGTGAAATAAGCAACAGACTCAAAGTGCTCGGGCATTGCCGGGTAGATGACTAGCGGAATAAACAACACCATTGTAGAGCTGATAACGCCACTAATAGACGTAAATAGCATCGCTTTTATATAGTAACCACCAAATTGCTTGTGGGCTTTTCCGCCCTTTCTCGTAAGACTAGGCACCCAAAACAGTAAAAGTGACAGTGCACCCGTTAAAATATGAAGCGTTACTATAAAGCCATGAATCGTTTGCATCTTGCTTTCCTTTGGCAATGAACAAAATTGTAGGCTTATAGTGATAACTTCACGAGATTGACAACAGTGCCAGAAGTCATGAAATAAAAAGTGACTTATGGCCTATGCATTGAACCGTGTTTTTTGTCAAAGTAGCGCTATAAGAACGAAAAGATACAGGTAGTCAAAAACGAATGAAAATCTCAATCCCTGCTCACTGGCGGGTGAACATCGAAGTTGAGCGCGCGTCTGCATGCATTACGTGGTTGTTTGTAAGCGGCTCTGCACTTTACTTCTTGTATCTTCAATACTCATTCATGCATTGGCGAACCCTCTCCGCCATTGCTATTTTTGGCATGCTAGCTGTGACTTTTGTGATTGTCAGTAGGCATGATCACAGTATGCCTTCGTTAAGGCTACCAACGTTATGGACGATGTTTCTATTAGCGGTGCTGTGCCAATTTTTGCTTCCCTATGCCTACCTTGCCATCTTCATTGTTATATGGTCCGCGATTCTTCCTTACTATGTTAATTGGAGAAAGTGCGTCGTGCTTTCAATACCATTGGCTTTGCCAACCATCCTCATCCAAGGGTGGGTGTGGCAAGAGCAGCAAGCTGTCTTAACCGGCGCGCTTTTTTGGACATTTAATTTATTTGCCATGATCATGTCAAACACGGCCATTAAAGAATCGAAAGCGCGTGAAGAAGCCGATGCGCTCAATAGACAATTATTAAGTACTCAGCAATTAATGAAGCAGGCGCTTACTCAAGATGAACGACTGCGTATAGCGCGAAACATTCACGATGTTTTAGGGCATCATTTGACGGCGCTTACCATCAATCTTCAAGTCGCGTCGAGAAAGGCGGATTTATTAGAGAGCACCGAATCGCAAGCCATAAAGCAACACGTTGAGCAGTCCCACAGTATCGCAAAGCTTTTACTCTCTGATGTTAGAGAAGCGATTTCTGATATTCGGGAAAATGCGGCTATCGATTTTTCACTAGCGGTAAACGCACTGATTAAAGACTTGCCTAGGCCGATGGTAAATCTACACATTGACGATGATTTAATGTTAACCAACGTGCGAATTGCCGACTGCCTGTTGCGAAGTATGCAGGAGGCGCTAACTAACGTGATTCGCCATACACACGCGCATTATTTCTCCATCTCACTGACGCATTGCAACGGCGCTTATAACCTACTTATGCAAGACAGTATGGTGCCGCATGCTGCTGATAAGACACTAAGTGGCGAACAACCAAGTAGCATACCGCTTTTCGACAAAGCACCATGTAGCTATTCAGAAGGTGCTTATTCAGAAGGCGTTCGAAAGGAAGCAGGGCCAAGGGAATCGGACACTTCAAGTCGTGTGGTGGCTGGCAATGGCCTAAAAGGAATGCAGGAACGGGTTCATGAGCTAAATGGAACTATCAGCTGGCAGCAAACCGAGCAGGGTTTTCGCATCGCAATTCACATACCGGAGGGCGAATGAAAACACGCCTTATTTTAGTTGAAGATCAAATGCTGGTAAGGGAAGGCATCAAATCACTTTTAGGGCTTGATGATAGCGTTGAAGTTGTTGGCGAATACGAAAATGGTCAGCAGCTCATTGATAGTGAAAACGCTGTAAACTGCGATGTGATATTGATGGACATACGCATGCCCAAATTATCGGGTATCGATACTTTACTTGCGCTGAGAGATAAGGGGATTAAAACCCCAGTGCTAATGCTTACTACGTTTGACGATCACGAGCTGGTAAACGGTGCTATGCGCGCCGGTGCAAAAGGCTATCTACTTAAAGATGTGTCGCTAGAAACTCTGGTAGACACTATTACACAAATAAAAAATGGCAAAACGCTGATTCAGCCCGCGGTAACCGAAAAAGTATTGCAAGGCTTGAAAGGACTGAACGTAGAATTTGAGTCGTTTGAAAATCCAGAGCCACTTACTGAGAAAGAAGTCGAAATTCTCCATTTGATCGCTGCGGGTTACAGTAATAAAGAAATTGCAGATGCGATGTTCAAATCAACAGGCACCATTAAGAACCAAGTTTCTTCAGTCATGGCAAAGCTTGGTGTACGAGATAGAACGAGGGCAGTGCTCAAGGCGTTAGAGCAGGGGGTATTGTGATCAAAAAAAGGAGAAGCAGAGCTTCTCCTAACGTGTTTCGAGCTAAGGCTTAAACTATTTATTCATATGCACAACAGAGCGTATGCTTTCACCTTTATGCATTAAATCAAACGCGTTGTTGATGTCATCAAGACCCATGGTGTGAGTAATAAATTCTTGAAGCCCGAATTCCCCGTTTAGGTATTGCTCTACAATTCCTGGTAGTTCTGAGCGACCTTTAACGCCACCAAATGCTGTACCGCGCCAAACACGACCAGTCACTAACTGGAAAGGACGCGTTGATATTTCCTGACCGGCGCCAGCAACACCAATAATGACTGATTCGCCCCAGCCTTTATGGCAGCATTCAAGCGCAGAGCGCATAACGTTCACGTTACCAATACACTCAAACGAGTAGTCAACGCCACCGTCTGTCATTTCAACAATTACTTCCTGAATAGGCTTGTCGAAATTCTTCGGATTAACCACGTCGGTCGCACCAAGCTGTTTGGCCAAGTCGAACTTACTTTCGTTGATATCAATACCAATAATGCGACCGGCGCCAGCCATGCGTGCACCGATAATAGCGGATAAACCAATACCGCCTAAGCCAAAGATAGCAACCGTGTCGCCCTCTTGTACTTTCGCGGTTTTAAGTACTGCGCCCATACCGGTGGTTACGCCACAGCCAAGCAAGCATACTTCTTCTAACGGGGCAGTTTTGTTAACTTTCGCTAGCGAAATTTCTGGCAAAACCGTGTACTCAGAAAATGTTGAGCAGCCCATGTAATGATAAATTGGCTCACCATCTTTTGAGAAGCGGCTTGTGCCGTCTGGCATTAGGCCTTTACCTTGGGTTGCACGTACCGCTTGGCAAAGATTGGTTTTGCCCGATGTGCAAAACTTACACTCGCCACATTCTGCGGTGTAAAGTGGAATAACGTGATCGCCAACTTCTACGCTGGTCACGCCTTCACCCACCATTTCAACAATACCGCCACCTTCGTGACCTAAAATTGAAGGGAATACGCCTTCTGGATCTTCACCTGATAATGTAAATGCGTCAGTGTGGCACACACCAGTTGCAACAATGCGTACAAGCACTTCGCCCTTTTTAGGAAGCTCTACATCAACTTCTTCCATCTTTAACGGCTCACCTGGGCCCCAAGCCACCGCAGCTTTTGATTTAATGTGGGTTTGACCTTCCTGCAATGAATCTTTGAATGACGCCATGTAATGACTCCTTAATCATAAATAAATGATGATGTTTTATAGGCCAAAGTATAGGAGACGGATTACTATTGATAAATACAGTTTTAGTAAATCACTTTTTCATATTTGTAATAATTGATTTGGACAAATAGAATGTACTTAAATAAACCAGCGCTGTGTTGAACAACGCTAGACCAACGAGTGGCGATTATGAAATATCTAGAAGGTATAGCCGAGTTTTGTGCTGTAGCTGACGTTGGCAATTTTACCGGGGCTGCAAATAAGCTCGATACATCAGTTGCGCAGATAAGCCGTAAAGTCGCATCACTTGAAAAGCTGCTAGGCGTTAAATTGTTACAGCGTACAACGCGCAGCGTATCGCTTACTGAAGCGGGTACGCAGTATTTTCAGCAGGCAATGCCTGCGTTAAAGGCGCTCGAAGATGCCCAGCTAGCGGTGAGCGCACTACAAGCATCGCCGCAAGGTCTCATTAAACTTACCGCTCCCGTAGCGTTTGGCGAAGCCTTCATCGCGCCTTTGCTCAATACCTTTATGCAAAAGTATGCTGGCATTAGCGTGCAATGCACGTTCTCAAACGAAAAGCTCGATATTGTCGAGCAAGGCCTCGACCTTGCCATACGCATTGGCAAACTAGAAGACTCGACGCTGGTTGCCAAAAAGCTGGCTACACGTCATTTGTTTGTATGCGGAAGTAGGGATTATTTTTCTCAACACTCGATGCCAAAATCTCTACAAGAGCTAAAGGAACATACTTTGTTGGTAGGCTCCCAACCCAACTGGAGGTTCGTTGTAAATAAAGAAGTGCAAACGTTGCCAGTGCAAGGACGTGTGCGATACAACAGTGGCAACGCACTCTGTAGCGCTGCTTTGGCAGGATTGGGGCTTACCCAGCTACCTGGGTTTTATGTGCGTGAAGCATTGGCACGCGGCGAATTGATAGAGGTATTACCAGAATATAAAGACAAGCAAGAAGCTATTTGGGCAGTATTTCCTTCCAATAGAAATGTTGCACCAAAGATTCGTTTACTGGTTGATTTCCTTGCCCAAAATATCATGGATGATCGCTAGGAAAATAAACAAAGTAAGCCTTGTGTGCCTTAATAAGCAATATTCCGTGTAGAGTGTTGCACTTTTTGCAACACAGTGTAGTGAAAACTGCGGTTGACATATAGACGTCTATACGGCAAATTGCTCGTATGAAAAAGATTCTACTTACTCGCACCACCATTATGTTAATTACCACCTTAAAAAGGGCGGTCGCTGACTAGTGCAAGTAAGCAAAAGACAACGAAAGCCCGCCTAACACAGAGCGGGCTTTTTTTTACACACGTTTTAGCATGCGTAACCTTAAGGAGCAGCATATGAAAGTCTTAAAGTTTGGGGGTTCTTCTCTAGCCGATGCACCGCGATACATGCGCGTTATGGAGATTAGCACGGCGACCCACCAAACCGACGGTGCTGCGGTTGTACTCTCTGCCCCAAAGGGGGTAACGAACGCGCTTTCACTGCTATGTGAACAAGCAGCCGCGGGTGAAGATTTCCAGCCGTTATTCAATAAGTTGAACGACACGGTTACCGGCATCGCCAACAACCTAAACGAAGAACTCGACGGGTTTGCACATGCAAGCGTGGTAGAATTCATTAATGGTCACCTTTCAGTATTAAAACAGCACCTTGAAGGTATCAAGCTGCTTGGTGTTGCACCTGATAATGTTGCTGCCGGTATTCTAAGTATTGGTGAGTACATCTCGGTGACGCTTTTTAGCGCTATGCTATCGGCTAAAGGTATCGCTAATCGCGTTATCGACCCGGTTAAGTATGTGCTTGCCGAGGGCGATTACCTAGACAGCATTGCCGATGTATCGCTTAGTAAAGCACGCTTTACTGATGTGCCTACTGACGGCAGTGAATTTCTTGTCATGCCGGGGTTTGTTGCTGCTAACGAAGCGGGCGAGAAAGTCACGCTTGGGCGTAACGGCTCAGACTATTCAGCGGCCATTTTAGCGGCGTGTATAGACGCAAACTGCTGTGAAATTTGGACAGACGTAGACGGTGTTTATAACGCTGACCCGAATCAAGTTGAAGGGGCAGTGCTATTAGACAAGCTTACCTATCAAGAAGCGATGGAGTTGTCTTATTTCGGTGCCAAGGTACTTCATCCGAAAACTATCGGTCCTATTGCCCAACACCACATCCCTTGTTTGATCAGAAACACGCTAAACCCAGCTGCGCCAGGTACGCTAATCAGCAATGAAAAAAGCGAGGTGTGGACGTCAGTTAAAGGTATTTCACAGCTTGATAACGTCACCATGTTTAACGTCGCAGGTCCTGGCCTTAAAGGCATGGTAGGTATGGCAAGTCGTGTGTTTGAGGTGATGTCGAACGCCAATATTTCAATAAGCCTTATTACCCAGTCTTCTTCAGAATACTCAATCAGTTTCTGTATCCAAAGCAAAGACGCCAGCCGAGCGTTAACGCTTCTTGAAGATGCGTTCGCGCTAGAGCTTCAAAATCAATTGCTAGACCCAATTGAAGTGCGTCATGACCTAGCCATTGTCACTTTGGTGGGTGACGGTATGCGTCAAACTAAAGGGTTGGCAGCGCGTTTCTTCAACTCGCTTGCCCAAGCGCGGGTGAACAACGTTGCTATTGCTCAGGGCTCTTCAGAGCGCTCTATTTCAACGGTAATTGAGAGCAAGCGTGCTAAGAAAGCGGTAAAGGTTATTCACCAGAATTTTTTCTCTGACCGCCATACCATTGACGTATTCCTAGTAGGGTGTGGCAATGTGGGAACCGAACTGCTAGGCCAAATTGAAAAACAACAGCCTGCGTTGTTAAAACGCAATGTTCAGCTGCGTGTTTATGGCATTGCGAACAGTCGTAAACTGCTGTTAAACAGCCAAGGTATTGATTTAAGCGGTGACTGGAAATCGGCACTTGAATCGGCAAGCGAAGGATTAAGCGTAGAGCGCCTGCATCAGTTCGCTAACGACAATAGTCTGGTAAACCCAGTGATTGTTGACTGTACTAGTCACGAAGCGATTGCACAGCAATATGTAGATATGATGGAAAGCGGTTTTCACGTGGTAACGCCAAACAAAAAGGCGAATACCAGTGAGATGTCTTACTATCGCAAGCTTCGCAAGACCGCGCAATCGACAAATCGTCAGTACCTTTACGAAACCACTGTCGGCGCAGGGCTACCGGTTATTGATAACTTGCAAAAGCTATTCAGCGCCGGCGACACCTTACACCGCTTTGAAGGAATTCTATCGGGCAGTTTGTCTTATGTATTTGGCAAACTTGAAGAGGGCATGAGCCTGTCGCAAGCGACACAAACAGCCAAAGACAACGGTTTCACAGAGCCTGATCCGCGCGATGACTTAAGCGGCATGGACGTAGCGCGCAAGCTGCTTATCATGGCTCGTGAAGCTGATTTAGCGTTAGAACTATCTGATATTGAAATTGAGTCTGTATTGCCAAAAGGCTTTGCCGAAGATTGTTCAATTGACGAGTTTATGCAGCAGCTGCCAGAGTTAGATGCGTCGTTTGGTGAAAAGGTTGAATCGGCTAAAGCTGAAGGTAAAGTGCTTCGTTATATCGGCAGCATTGAAGACGGAAAATGCAAAGTAAGCATTCAGGCTGTACCGGCAAGTAACCCTCTTTCGCAGGTAAAAGACGGTGAAAACGCGCTGGCGATTAACAGTGACTACTATAGCCCAATCCCTTATGTAATTAGAGGATATGGAGCAGGTGGTACGGTAACAGCAGCTGGGGTGTTTGCTGATATTCTGCGTACTATGCCGTGGAAGCAAATGGCGCACTAAGGGCTAAATAACGCTTAGCTTGCTTAGCGTAGATAGGCGGCTAAAGTAAGATATTCGAAGGTGTGACTTAGGCCAGTAATGTTGTGGTAATGATTCAAGGCGCTAATTTAAAGCGTTAATATAAAGAGCACGCCACAAGCGAAGTAAGAGTAATAATATGAAAGCATTCACGGCCTTCGCGCCGGCATCAATTGGAAATGTGAGCTTAGGCTTTGACGTACTGGGCGCAGCGCTTGCGCCCGTTGATGGCACTAAGCTAGGTGATGAAGTTGAAATAAAGGCGGCTGAGTCATTTTCACTAGAAACGGTGGGGCGCTTTGCTCACAAACTCCCGGGCGATGCAGACAGTAATATTGTAACCAAGTGCTATCACTATTTCTGTGAGCAAATGGAAAAGGCTGGAAAAACAACCTCTCCTGTTGCGCTTACACTTCATAAAAACCTTCCAATAGGCAGCGGGTTGGGTTCAAGCGCAAGCTCTATTGTGGCAGCGTTTGCAGCGTTAAATGCTTACTTCGACACCCCGTTCGATGAAGATACTCTGCTTATAATGATGGGCGAATTAGAAGGCCAAATAAGCGGTAGTATTCACTATGATAATGTTGCTCCCTGTTACTTAGGTGGTATGACGTTAATGACAGGTAGTGATGCGCCTGTCACACTGTCGTTGCCGTTAAACGACGAATGGTACTATGCCGTTTGTTATTCAGGCATTAGCGTATCAACGGCGGCTGCTCGCGATATCTTACCTAAGCAGGTGGATATGGCGACGGCGCTAACCTTTGGTCGACAGTTAGGCGTGTTTGTTCACGCTTTACATGCGGGTAACTTTGATTTGGCGGCGTCGGTAATGAACGATGTTATAGCCGAACCTTACAGAAAATCGCTACTGCCTGGCTTTGATGAGGCGCGTGCTTTTAGTGAGCAAGCGGGTGCGCTTGCTTTTGGTATTTCAGGCTCGGGACCTACGGTGTTTGCCGTGTGTCCAAGTAAAGCGCAGGCGGAAAAAGTCGCCGCCTATTTAACAGCGAACTACATTCAAAATGAAGATGGCTTTAGCCATGTGTGCCAAATACCAAGCCAAGGCACCATTGTTTCTTAAGGTACATAGCTTTTTAAGGTATATAGTTTCTTAAAGTACATGGTTTCTTAAAGGCAGATGATTTCCTAAAAGCACAATAATTTTTTAAAAGATTAAAAGGGCAGAGTATTTGCCCACATAAAAAGGTAACAGCAAGTGGAATTGGTAAATTTAAAAGATTCATCGGACACAGCAAATTTTGCTGAAGCCGTTAAGCGGGGCTTAGGTAAAAACCAAGGGCTTTATTTTCCAGAGAATATTCCTACCCTAGACAATATTGACGAATTGTTGGAAAAGCCATTTGTAGAGCGCAGTATAGAAGTACTTCGCGCGCTTATTGGCGATGAGCTGAATAATGGCGAGCTAGAAGAAATTGTTCAGACCGCCTTTGCTTTTGGTGCACCAGTCGAGCAGGTCAACGATAATGTATACTGCTTAGAGCTTTTCCACGGGCCAACGCTTGCGTTTAAAGATTTTGGCGGCCGCTTTATGGCGCAAACTCTGTCGCGTATTAGTGAAGGGAAGCCAGTAACCATTCTAACAGCGACTTCAGGTGATACCGGCGCAGCGGTTGCACATGCATTTCACGGCATTGACAATATCAACGTGGTTATTTTGTTTCCAAAGGGCAAGATTAGCTCGCTGCAGGAAAAGCTATTCACTACGCTAGGCGGTAATATTCATACCGTTGCTGTTGAGTCAGACTTTGACGCATGCCAATCACTCGTAAAAACCGCGTTTGACGACCCTGACGTACGTGAAGGCCTTCACCTGAACTCAGCAAACTCAATCAACATCAGCCGTTTACTAGCGCAGGTTTGCTATTACTTTGAAGCAGTAAGTCAGTTGCCAAAAGAGAAACGAGACCAACTCGTTATTTCAGTACCTAGCGGTAACTTTGGTAACCTTACGGCTGGCATGATTGCTAAATCGTTAGGTTTACCTATAAAGCGTTTTATCGCAGCAACTAACTTAAACGACACGGTACCTCGCTACCTTAAAACCGGCGAGTGGGAACCTAAGGCGACGGTTGCGACCATGTCTAACGCAATGGATGTGAGTCAGCCTAATAACTGGCCGCGAATAGAGGCGCTTATTGAGCGTGGCTATATCGACAAAGCGTGTCTTAAAGGTGAGATGGTTGACGAAGAATATACGCAGCTTGCTATGCGTCAATTAGCGCAACAAGGCTATACCAGCGAGCCACATGCCGCGATTGCCTATCGCGCAGTAAGTCACGACTTAGAAGACGGCGAAATTGGTTTGTTCTTAGGAACAGCGCACCCGGCTAAGTTCAGAGAAACCGTTGAAAACGTGCTAGGTAATCCAATCAGCTTACCGAAAGCGTTGGCCGATGTAGCAGGCGAAGACAGCTTAGCGGTAGACTTGCCAGCGTCTTACGATGCACTTAAGCAGCATATGATGGATTTGCTTAAGTAATGACACCCTCGGCTACAACATGGCAAAGCGCGCTTGGTGATGAAAAGCAAAAAGACTATTTTGTTACGTTGCTTGAGCGCGTGAAGCACGCTCGTGAAGCGGGAAGCGTTATCTACCCGCCTCACTCTGACGTATTCAATGCGCTTAAATACACGCCGCTAGACGAAGTAAAAGTCGTGATCTTAGGTCAAGATCCGTACCACGGTCCTAATCAAGCCCATGGACTTTGTTTTTCAGTAAAAGCTGGCGTTAAAACACCGCCATCGCTTAAAAATATGTACAAAGAGCTGTTGTCTGACATTGATGGTTTCACCGAGCCTAATCACGGCACGCTGACGTCGTGGGCGGAGCAGGGCGTATTGCTACTTAATACTGTATTGACCGTTGAGCAGGGCAAAGCACATAGCCACGCGAAATGGGGATGGGAAACCTTCACCGATAAGGTTATCGATGTGGTCAATGAGCACTGCCAAAACGTTGTGTTTCTTCTGTGGGGAAGCCATGCGCAAAAGAAAGGTAAGCATATAAACCGTGAAAAACACCACGTTTTACATGCGCCTCATCCGTCGCCACTCTCAGCACACAGAGGCTTTTTAGGTTGCAAACACTTCAGCCAAACAAACGAATACCTTATTGCTAAGGGCAAAGAACCCATTAATTGGCAGGTATAGTACTGGCATAAATAGCAGCTAGCCACACAGCAAGTGTGGTTGCCTTATTCAGGGCCTGTCAATGACTCACTAGATAAATGCCTAAATAGCTATGAGACATGTTATGCGGTCTGGCAGCAATTAGGCACAGAGCATATTCCTTAGCTAATGCGCTATTACATAGAGCCAGCGAAGAGACACCATGCTTGCAAGTGAAGCATTTACAGCACGCTAGAAAGTAAAAAGGCCGCCTGTGTAACAGGCGGCCTTCGTTTTATCTTTCCAGTGTCTCTAGCTCGTACTCGAAACCACAGTCGAGTTCGGCCAGTTCTTTTTCTAATTTGTAGCGATCTTGTAGCGCTTCGATTTCTCTCCACTTACGTTTTTTGCTTTTGGTTTTTGCTGGGCTTGCTTCGATGTCTAACATGGCAAATAGATCTGATTTATCCACTGGGATCTCCTTTTTATACCACTACAACTAATACAGAGTTTTTGTTTTTAATTCCCTCTGTACAATTTTGTATCACAGCAGCCACTAAAATAAAATAGTTTAATTTACCTTTTATTAACAAATTGTGACGATATGATGACAACGGTAAGGAAATGTCCAGTGTGTTTAAAGCGTGAACAATAACTGTATGTAATTGATCCTATTTGTTTTGTTAGTAATCAATTGTACAGTGTTACGGATATCAAAAATGTCTGTCGTATTGTCGATGAAAACCGCAACAAAAAACGGCTAGCTTTCGAAAAAGCTAGCCGTTCAGTTTGTTATTTGCACCAATTGGATGATTTTAAATCACCTCGCATTCCTTATTTTGGTGCATTCGCTGCTCTGAATTTGGCAATCAATTGCTGTGTTGAAGCGTCGAAATTATCTTTGTCTGCCTCGCCTTGAATGCCTGCAAGTACTTGGTTTCCTAGTACTTTACCTAACTCTACGCCCCATTGGTCGAATGAGTTAAGGTTCCAGATAACACCCTGAACGAATACCTTATGTTCATACATTGCAACCAGCGCGCCAAGTGTTTTAGGCGTAAGGCTATCAAACAAGAAAGTATTGCTAGGCTTGTTGCCAGGCATGGTTTTATGAGCGGCCAAGCGTTTGCGTTCAGCGTCGTCCAGGCCTTTACCGTCAAGGTCTGCATAACACTCTTCAAAGGTTTTACCCTGCATTAGTGCCTGTGTTTGACCAAAACAGTTAGACGCAAGCATAGCGTGATGAGTGTCGTCTTGGTTAGGAACGTTAAGCGGCAACATGAAGTCTGCCGGGATAACGCCAGAACCTTGGTGAATAAGCTGATGGAAGCTGTGCTGGCCGTTTGTACCTTCACTACCCCAAATAATTGGACCAGTAGGGTAATCTACGCGTTCACCTTCCTGAGTGACTTGCTTGCCATTACTTTCCATATCTAACTGCTGTACGTAAGCTGGTAAGCCGCGAAGATAGTGGTAGTAAGGTAATAAAACGTGTGATTGCGCCTCGAAGAAGTTTCTGTACCACACACCTAACAGTGCAAGTAGAACAGGCATGTTTTCTTCTAGCGGTGCGGTTGTGAAATGGGTGTCCATGTCAAACGCACCTTCAAGTAAGCCTTTGAAGTTTTCAAACCCAAGGGCTAGCGAGATAGGCAGGCCAATGGCAGACCACAGTGAGTAACGACCGCCTACCCAATCCCACATAGGGAAAATATTGTCGGCGCTAATACCAAACTCGGTGGCTGCTTTAACGTTTGAAGACACGGCTACAAAGTGTTTAGCAATATCTTCTTGTGTACCGCCAGACTTTAAGAACCAGTCTTTAGCCGTAAGTGTATTTTGAAGCGTCTCTTGGGTAGAGAAAGACTTTGACGACATGACCACCAAAGTTTCTTCAAAATCTACGCTAGATAGCACATCGTGAATGTGGCAACCGTCAACGTTGGCAACAAAGTGAACCTTCACTGCGTCAACTGTATGCGGCTTAAGTGCCTCGGTCATAATCTTAGGACCAAGGAACGAACCACCAATACCAATTGCCACAATGTGCTTGATAGGCTTGCCGGTATAACCTTTATGTTCACCGCTGTGAACCGATGCAGTAAACGCTTCAATTTTAGCAAGCGTAGCATGCACTTCAGGCATTACGTCTTCGCCATCTACCAGTACTTTACGGTCTGAGAAATTACGAAGTGCGGTGTGAAGCACGGCGCGACCTTCTGTTGAGTTAATCTGCTCACCAGAAAACATCGCGTCGCGAAGGGTTTCTAGTTTGCACGCTCTGGCAAGGTCGAAAAGTCCTTTAAGCGCGTCATCATTTACACGGTTTTTCGAGTAATCAAGAAAAATACCGCAGGCTTCAAGCTGCATCTTATCTGCGCGATTTGCATCTTGTGCAAACCAGTCGCGCATGTGCGCATCTTTTACCGTTGCAGCAAGTTCAGACAGCTTTTTCCATTCAGGAAGAGAAGTTAAAACACTCATTGTTTCAATAGCCCTTACGCGCTTAGTTTTTCGCGAAGCATGGTTTCAAGTTTTTCCTGATCTGCGGCGAAGTTTCGGATGCCTTCAGACAGCTTTTCGGTTGCCATTGCATCTTCGTTCATTGCCCAGCGGAATTCGCTTTCTGTTAAGCGGTCACCTGGTGTTTTTGTAGCGCCATTGTCTTTCAGTTTAACTTCTAGTTCGCCAGGCTCGTTTGCCAGTTCTTCTAGCAGTGCTGGGCTAATGGTTAGACGATCACAACCTGCCAACGCTTGAATTTCACCAATGTTACGGAAGCTTGCGCCCATCACTACAGTATTGTAGCCGTGGTCTTTGTAGTAGTTGTAAATTTTAGTTACAGATACTACGCCTGGATCTTCATCTGGTGCGTAAGACTCAGTACCGGTCGCTTTTTTGTACCAGTCTAAAATGCGCCCTACAAATGGAGAGATAAGATAAACACCGGCCTCTGCACAAGCTTGTGCTTGGGCGAAGCTAAATAGAAGCGTTAAGTTACACTGAATGCCTTTCTTCTCTAGCTCTTCTGCTGCCTGAATACCTTCCCAAGTAGAGGCAATTTTAATAAGAATGCGTGACTTATCGATACCCGCGTCTTCATATAGCTGAACCAAACGTTCCGCTTTTTCGATAGTGGCGGCAGTGTCGAACGAAAGGCGTGCGTCTACTTCAGTTGAGATTCGGCCTGGAATCGTTGCAGAGATTTCTTTACCAATGGCTACCGCTAGTTTGTCTGCTGCATCGGTAAGCTGCTGGTCAGCGTCGTTTGACTGAAGTTTTGCCCATGCTACAGCATCATCAATTAGGCTTGCATATTGAGGAAGACCAGCCGCTTTTAAAAGTAGCGACGGGTTAGTTGTGGCATCGACTGGTTGATACTTTTTAATGGCATCGATGTCGCCCGTGTCGGCAACAACGGTAGTGATATCACGTAATGAAGCTAACTGATTGCTCATAATTCTCTCTGTTCTTTATCAAAATAAATGTGACAACTCGCTGGAAAAGCCAGTTGAATAAAACGGTTCGCTTGCGCGTGTGTAGGGCTTCGCGCTTACGTTCTTTTTTACCAGTTCTTAGTTCTTTAATAAGTACTGGTACATGCAGCGCTTTGGTAATTGAGGTACGTTCACGGAGGGTGTATCTCAATTATTGTTTGAATAATTATTTGTAACGCTATTTATATCAAACCCGTGTGACAATTCATACATTGAATAGCGACAAAATGGCTAATCGGATTTCTCTGTTAAGCCAATTTACGTCTTTCTTATGCCATTTTGCTTTTTGAAGCGTATCAGGTGGTACAATACTGTAATACCAATCCGCATAGATCATTACCCACTCAGCGAGAGTTAAAATGCTCGTAATCG
>NZ_CACSIH010000183.1:0-8225 GCF_902705805.1 Alteromonas alvinellae
TATCTATGCGGATTGGTATAAGTGAAAAATGGTTACGAAATTTAAGGGAGAATAAAGTGGAGTTAGGGCTATTTTCGTTAAGTTTAACGGTTAAGGACATCAGCGAGTCGAAGGCGTTTTATGAGGCCTTGGGCTTTGAAGCCATGCCTTCATGCGGCTCGGTGGAAGATAAATGGTTAATGATGAAAAATGGCACCACCATGATTGGGTTATTCGAAGGGATGTTTGAAGATAACATTATGACCTTTAACCCAAGTGATGTTAGGGCACTTCAGGCAAATCTAGTTGAACAAGGCATCGCTTTAGACGTGCCTGTGAAAGGCGATAGCGGCCCCGGGCATCTAATTGTTAAAGACCCGGACGGCAACGCTATCATGTTCGATCAGTTTTAAATTCGCGCTGCCAGTTCAGCGCCTTGACGGATAGCGCGTTTAGCATCAAGTTCAGCCGCTACGTCAGCACCGCCGATAATGTGCACGGTAAATCCAGCCTCTTCTAGAGGTTTTTGGAGTGGCTTAAACGGCTCCTGGCCAGCACATACAATGACGTTATCGACCGGCAGTATTTTAGGCGTGTCGTTAATCAGCACGTGTAGACCTTCATCGTCCACTTTCTCGTAGCTCACGCCATTCATCATTTGAACATTGTGGTGTTTCAACGATTGCCTATGGATCCAGCCCGTAGTTTTGCCCAGCCCTTTACCTACTTTAGACGTTTTACGTTGTAGCAGATACACTTCCCGCTCAGAAGGCTCTATGGCTTTTTCCTTTAGTGCACCCGGTGTAGCATAGTCTTTATCTATACCCCAATGTGCCAGCCATTTTTCTTTATCTTTGGCTAAATGCTCGTGTTCAACCAAGAACTCTGCCACATCAAAACCAATGCCGCCGGCGCCAACAATAGCCACTTTCTTGCCTACTGGCTTGTGGTCGCGCAATACGTCTAAATAACTCATCACTTTAGGGTGGTCGTGCCCTTCAATTGTAAGCGTACGAGGATTAATACCGGTGGCTAGCACCACTTCATCAAACCCCTTGTTTGAGAGGTTCTCTACGTTTACTTGGGTGTTAAGGTGAACCGTAACGCCCACGCGAGCTAACTGATTGTCAAAGTAGCGTAGGGTTTCGTAAAACTCTTCTTTACCCGGCACTTGCTTGGCGTAATTAAATTGACCGCCAATTTCACTGGCTTTATCAAATAGATGTACTTCGTGACCGCGCTCTGCGGCATACATAGAAAACGCTAAACCCGCAGGCCCTGCACCTACTACCGCTAGTTTTCTCTTATTTTGAGTAGGGGTAAAGGTAAGTTCGGTCTCGTAGCACGCTTGTGGATTTACCAAGCAACTTGCACGCTTTTGTTCGAATGCATGGTCTAGGCAAGCCTGGTTACAGGCAATACAAGTGTTGATTAGCTTAGACTCATTGCGCATAGCTTTCGCTACAAAGTGAGCGTCAGCCAAGAAAGGTCGCGCCATCGATACCATATCAGCATGGCCTTGTGCGAGTACCGATTCTGCAACTTCAGGCGTATTGATACGATTAGTGGTAATAAGAGGGATAGACACCTCTTTTTTCATGCGTTCGGTTATCCAGGTAAACGCCGCGCGAGGTACGGATGTGGAGATAGTGGGTACCCTTGCTTCGTGCCATCCAATGCCGGTATTAATTAGCGTAGCGCCTGCTTTTTCGATTTCTTTGGCTAAATAAACAACCTCGTCCCACTTAGCGCCGCCTTCGACTAAGTCCAGCATAGACAGGCGATAAATAATAATGAAGTTAGTGCCCACTTTCTCGCGTACACCTTTTACTATTTCTATTGCCAGACGAGCCCGATTTTCTAAGCTGCCACCCCATTCATCATTTCTATGATTGGTGCGCTCACAGAAAAACTGATTTATGAGGTAGCCTTCAGAACCCATAATTTCCACGCCGTCATAGCCTGCTTGCTGGGCAAGGGCTGCACATTTTACGTAGTCTTTAATTGTGCTTCTTACGCCACGTGAGGACAATTCGCGGGGCTTAAAAGGGGTAATAGGCGACTTCATCGGTGAAGCCGAAACAGCAAGTGGATGATAACCGTAACGGCCTGAATGCAAAATTTGCATGCAAATTTTGCCGCCTTCCTTATGCACAGCGTCGGTAATAACACGGTGCTTTTTCGCGTGGCGAGAGCGGGTCATTCTGCCAGCAAAGGGCGCTACCCAACCTGAAATATTCGGGCTAATACCACCTGTTACGATCAGCCCCGCACCACCTCTTGCTCGCTCAGCGTAAAACGCAGCAAGTTTGTCAAAGCCGCCTTTCTCTTCTTCTAGGCCTAAATGCATTGAACCCATTAGGGTACGGTTGCGAAGTTGAGTAAAGCCCAAATCTAACGGAGCTAACAGGTTAGGGAAGTAAGGTGAGAGTTGTTCTGAATTGTTGGCAGACTGCGGTATAGCTGTCTGAGATAAGGTCTGAGACGAGGGCGTATTCATAATTATTCTCTGTTTTATTTGCTATGAAGGCAGTTAGTGTATGTCGCTCTTTGCTGCAGCGCAGTGCTCATCTGTCTTTCGTGATTTAGGTGCTAATGGCTACACATAATCCGACCACACTAACTTGCCCGACCAGTTGCTTTGATTATTTACCACCACATTCAATTGGTAAAGTGTAGTTACCCTATTTTTAACATAATAAAAAAGCGAGATACCGGGCTAACGGATATCTCGCTTCGTTAATCATGGCTTTTTCTCAAAAGCATGAATGTTTTATGGGTGAGCGCTTACTAATGCCATGGGCACTGTTAAAGTGCTAATCGCCCTATGAATTACTCGTCAACGTACATTTTTTGCTGAAACTTCAGCGTTTGTTTGCTGCTACCTTTTTGAACGTCAATCTCAAACCTAAAGGTTTCCTGATCACGAAATGGCAGCACGGCAAGGTAATAGATAGCATCACCTTCTTCCACCTTTTTGAAAGTCAGCTTACGCGAGTTACCTAACAGATTCTTAGCCGTACCTGTGACATCTGCCCGTTGCGCTTCACCGGAAACTTTGTCTAACACCGAAATGTTAACCAACGCATTAAACTTACTTCTCACAATGCCGTAGCTAGCCGCCACTTCAGGTGTGAGAAATGGCGTACTCACCACCATATAGTGAACATCCCATTCACCAAGCGTTTGCTTCTGCTCGGCAAATGCGGAAACGCTTAAGCATGACATAGCCATCGCAAGAAGTGCGACGTAAGCTTTTTTGATTTGATTTATTCTACCCATGATAGAAACTACCTCTGCCTTCATCCTATTTTCAATTCTTACCCATTACAGCTTGTTTTGCTCTATGAACCAAACTGCAAGACCAATACTTTCCCTAACAGTGTCTTGAACTGACATTAGTTACATAGGGAAAGTGTCTTGGATCAGAAGCTGTAAAAACTGTAATGCGATGATGGCAATAAGCACTGATAAGTCCAAACCGCCCAATGGTGGAATGACTTTGCGTATTGGCGCTAAAAACGGCTCGGTTAGCTGATACAGAACATAGTCAACCGGAGACTGACCTTGTGACACCCAGCTCAAAATAGCGCGTAGTAGCAACACCCAGAACATTAACGACAGGGTTTCTTTTATCACACCAATTACTGACAAAATCGCAATGCCGACTGGGTTTAGACTACCGCCAAACATTAACCCTAGGGTTATTAGCTTAAGCGCGCATACCGCTACCGCTAACACAAAAGTAGCGGTGTCGAACCTGCCGATTGACGGAATAATACGGCGCAACGGCCCCACGATAGGGTGGGTTGCTTTTACTACAAATTGACTGAGTGGATTATAAAAATCTGCCTGAACCATTTGTAACCAAAGGCGCAGAATAACCACCATCAAATAAAGGCTAAATAAGGTATCAACCAAAAATACCGTTGCGTTCATGTTGTGTTTTTCCTAAAACGTTATAGCTGTTTTGCCATTTCTTCAGCACGTGCTACGGCGGCGCGCATCGATTTGCTGACAATATCTTTTAAACCTTCATTAATGAAAGTGTTAACGGCTTCTGCGGTAGTGCCGCCCTTAGACGTAACTTGGGCACGAAGCTCACTTAATTCAAGGTCTGGGTTGTTACAAACCATTTCGGCTGCGCCTAACATCGCTTGTTGAACCATTAAGCGGGATTGCGCTTTATCAAACCCCATGTTCATGGCTTCTTCCTGCATATTTTGTAAGAACAAGAAGAAATAAGCAGGGCTGCTGCCCGCTGCAGCGATAACGCCGTTAATACCCTCTTCTTTATCTACCCAAACGGTTTCGCCAACGCTGTTCATTACATCGTCAACGTAATGCCTGTCCGACTCAGAAACCGTGTCGTCGGCATACATCCCAGACATGCCTTTACCTAACAAACTCGGGGTGTTTGGCATAATACGAACAACAGGGTATTCACCACCTAGCATTTCTTGCAATCTGGCTACCGGAAGTCCTGCTGCAATGCTCATAAACAACTTGCCCGATAGGTCGTTGTTTTTCTGAAGCTCGCCGCACATATCACCCATTATTTGTGGTTTTACCGCAAGCACTATGGCATCAGCGAATTGGCAGGCTTCATCGTTAGATTGTGTGGTGTGAATACCAAACTCGGCCTTCAGGCCGTCTAACTTTGGTGTGGAAGGGTTTGCCGCAAGGATGTTTTCTTTTGCGTACCCAGATTTGATAAGACCACTGATGATGCTGCGGCTCATGTTACCCGCGCCAATAAATGCTAATTTTTTCTGTTGCATGTAAATCCTATTTGTTGGTTGCGTTTAAGTCTGTGTAGCGAGGCGAAGCGCTATAATTCAGATTAGCGCGCTAGTTTCGCTTACCGAAAATAGCGGTACCGATTCGCACCATAGTCGACCCGTGTTGAATCGCTTCAGCCATATCACTACTCATTCCTACGGATAGGGTATCAAAATTGCTCAATGATGTATGGTAGTGGTCGAATAATTCTTTTAGCTTAGACAGTGTGGCGTGCTGCTGTTCTTCACTAGGATCAGCTTTAGGAATCGCCATTAAACCACGCAAAGTCAGGTGCTCTTGAGAGTTAACAAACTCCACTAGCGCATCTAATTCACTTAGAGCTACCCCAGACTTACTCTCTTCATCATCAATATTAACCTGGATGCACACGTTTAACGGCGGCATAGAGTCAGGGCGCTGCTCGTTTAAGCGACGAGCAATTTTTTCTCTATCTACAGACTGAACCCAATCAAAGTGTTCGGCTACCACTTTGGTTTTATTCGATTGGATTGGACCAATCATGTGCCACTCTATATCGCTTAAGTGAGAAAGTTCCTGAACCTTTTCAACACCTTCCTGCACGTAATTTTCGCCGAACATACGTTGTCCGCCTTCATACGCTTCCATGATATCTGATACGGGTTTTGTTTTGCTAACCGCTAGCAATTTAACGGAATTTGGTGGACGATGTGCACTGGTAGCGGCTTGGTCTATTCCTTTTCGTGCGGAATCTAGTCTTTCTGCTATTGTTTGCATTATTCACCTTGTTTTGGAGAAGTGGTTGTGGATATTACCGAACTTTTGGCTTTCAGTGTTAAGAATAACGCCTCAGATTTACACTTATCAGCGGGCCTACCACCAATAATTCGTGTAGATGGCGAAATGCGTAAACTGAACGTGCCAGCCCTCGATCACAAGCAAGTACATGGTCTCGTTTATGAGATTATGAATGACATGCAGCGCAAAGAATACGAAGAAAACCTGGAAACCGATTTTTCTTTCGAAGTGAATGGCTTGTCGCGCTTTCGTGTTAACGCGTTTGTGCAAAACCGAGGCGCCGCGGCGGTATTACGTACTATCCCCAGTAAAGTATTAACCTTGGATGACCTTGGCGCGCCTGAAATTTTCAAGGAAATTATAAATCAGCCTACCGGCATTGTACTTGTGACAGGTGCCACCGGCTCGGGTAAAAGTACCACGCTTGCGGCCATGGTCGACCATATCAACACTCACAAGCGTGAACATATTCTTACTATTGAAGACCCTATCGAATTCGTGCACGACAACAAGCTTAGCTTGGTAAACCAGCGAGAAGTACACCGCGATACGCACTCGTTTAATAACGCACTGCGCTCGGCGCTTCGTGAAGACCCAGACGTAATTCTAGTCGGTGAGCTACGTGACTTAGAAACCATACGCCTTGCCATTTCAGCTGCCGAAACGGGTCACTTAGTGTTTGGTACGCTGCACACCAACTCTGCACCAAAAACCATTGACCGTATTATCGATGTTTTCCCGGCAGAAGAAAAAGCCATGGTGCGTTCTATGTTGTCGGAATCATTGCGTGCGGTTATTTCACAGACACTGCTTAAGAAAGTAGGCGGGGGCCGAGTTGCGGCTCATGAAATCATGGTGGGGATCCCCGCTATTCGTAACCTTATTCGAGAAGATAAAGTGCCGCAAATGTACTCGGTTATTCAAACGGGTCAGGCTCACGGTATGCAAACCATGGATCAGTGTCTTCAGCGCTTAGTGGCTATGGGTGTGATTACCAAACAAGACGCCGCAGCAAAGTCAGTTGATAAACAGTCGATGAACAGTTTCTAGAGGCCAATATGTTAGATTCACTACTACAAAAAATGGTCGATACCAACGCATCGGATTTATTCGTAACGGCGGGGTTTCCGGTAAGTGCCAAAATTAACGGCAAACTTACGCCAGTGACGGAAAGCGCGACCTCGGAAGAGGCATCGCTGGCGCTAGTTCACGAAGCGATGACTGAAAAACAGCAGAATGAGTTTCACACGACCAAAGAGTGTAATTTCGCCATAGTACGAGAGGGCATTGGTCGTTTCCGCTGCTCTGCATTTTGGCAGCGTGACCAAGCGGGCATGGTGATTCGCCGCATCGTTACTCAAATTCCGAAAGCTGATGATTTGGGTCTGCCGCGAGTATTAAAAGAAATTATTATGGCTAAACGCGGTCTTGTTCTATTTGTAGGTGGAACGGGTACCGGTAAGTCCACGTCACTGGCTGCGCTTATTGGACATAGAAATGAAAATTCGCACGGGCATATACTGACTATTGAAGACCCCATTGAGTTTGTTCATGAGCATAAAAACTGTGTTATTACCCAGCGCGAGGTGGGCATAGATACTCAGTCTTTCGACGACGCCCTTAAAAGTTCGCTACGTCAGGCGCCTGATGTCATTCTTATTGGTGAAATTCGTTCAATGGAAACCATGGAATATGCCATGTCGTTTGCTGATACAGGGCATTTGTGTGTGGCTACGCTGCACGCTAACAACGCGAACCAAGCTATTGAACGTATTATGCATTTAGCGCCGAAAGATCAGCACGATAAGTTGCGCTTTGACTTAAGCTTAAACATCCGCGCCATTGTTGCGCAGCAACTAGTACCAACGCCAGACGGCAAGGGTAGGGTTGCGGCAATAGAAATATTGCTAAACTCGCCGCTAGTGCGCGACCTAATACAGCGCAATGAAATAGGCGCGTTAAAAGAAGCAATGAAAAAAGGCAAAGAGCAGGGCATGCAGAGCTTTGATATGGCGCTGTATGATTTGTACAAAGCGGGTAAGATTGATATGGACCAAGCGCTGCACCACGCCGACTCGCCTAATGACCTGCGCTTAATGATCAAGCTTGATACCAGCGACGGTTCTAGCTTAGGTACACTGTCAAATGTATCTATTGATATGGATGACTAATTGCTTTCGCTTTATGCTGAAATCCCTTTAGGGGGAGGTGCATTTGAAACGCTTACTGAAATAACGCAGTAGAGAGACACGTTTTTCTCGCATGATGAGCAGCCCACGGGCTGCTTTTGTGTTTAACAAGAGGGTAGCCATTGAAAAAACTCTTCACTTCACAAGACGCTTTTGAACTTCAAGCGGTTCGCAGCGAGCTTGATGCTTTATCTATTCCTTATATGGTAAAAAATGAGTTTGCCAGTGGCGCAATCGGAGAGCTGCCTTGGCAAGATTCTCAGCAGGAAGTGTGGCTTGTTGACGATAGCTGGTATGCAAGAGCGTCGAAAGTTATTGAGCTCTTCATTCAGAAATCAAACGATAAGGCATTATCTAGTGAAGACTGGATTTGTGGTGAGTGCAGTGAACAAAATGGCGCTGCTTTTGATGTCTGCTGGCAGTGTGGGGCAGAAAATTAATAACAGCAAGGGCCAGCAGCATACAACGATCAACGATGGAATGGTCTCCCCCCTCAAA